>JANMMV010000386.1:0-2898 GCA_031373565.1 Saprospiraceae bacterium | reverse complement strand
AAAAATTTTATAAAGCTTAAAACTTAAATTTCGTATGTCATGCAACATGTTCAATGCTGTTGAGTACGAAAATGTAGCCACAAAAGTATTTAATTTTCGCCTAAATGAGCAAAAATCTGTCGTCTAAATCAAAAATTATCTTTATTGGTACGATATGATTGCGATGATTCAAAACTATGACTAAAGGCTGAAATGTTTTTTTTAACAAAATATAATATTGCTGCAATATGTATATTTTATATGCTAACTTTGCAATTATAATCATGAAAAGAGTACTTATCATAACTTATTATTGGCCCCCTGCGGGTGGTGGTGGTGTTCAGCGTTGGTTAAAAATGACCAAATACTTTGAAGAAAATGGTTGGCAGCCAATAGTATACACACCGTCTAATCCTGAAATTGGTGGATACGATGAATCACTTATAGATGAAATCCACCCAAACTTGATTACTATTAAGAGCCCAATTTGGGAGCCTTACGACTTATATAAAGTATTCACGGGTAAAAAAAAGGAAGAAAAGATTTATTCAGGCTTTATTCAGTCTGATAAAAAGAGTTCTAAATTGGCTCAAAAAATTTCGAATTTTATAAGAGGAAATTTCTTTATTCCCGATGCACGACGCTTCTGGATTCGTCCCGGGATAAGTTTTTTGAATACATACTTGCGCGATAATCATGTAGATGCAATCATATCTACCGGACCGCCTCACACGACACATGTTATAGCCATGTCAGTTGCTAAAACCAACAATTTGCCTTGGGTAGCTGATTTTAGAGATCCCTGGACTCAAATTGATTTCTATGATAAGCTAAGTTTAACATATTTTGCGGACTTAAGGCATAAATCTTTAGAAAAAAAAGTATTGAAATCTGCGAATACCGTAGTAACTGTCAGTAATTCGTGGGCGAAAGATTTAGCGGTAATCTCTCAAAAACAAAATGTCAATGTTATAACGAACGGCTATGATCCCGCAGATTTTGATGTTCTAATTCCTTGTAGAAACGATAAATTTGTCATTTGCCATATGGGTTCGATGAATAGTGATCGTAATCCAGTAGCACTTTGGCAGGTATTAAGTGATATTTGTACTGGAGATTTAGCTTTTGCAGAGAAGTTGGAGATTGCGCTGATCGGGCCCGTCTATAGTCAAATATTTGTGTCATTGGAAGTTTTTAAATTAACAAAGTACCTAAGAATTGATGCATTTGTCCCCCATGTTGAAGCGATCCAACAAATGAAATCTTCTCATTTATTACTGCTATGCATTAACAATACGGATAATAAAGGTGGTATTTTGCCGGGTAAAATGTATGAATATATCGGAGCTAACAGGGATATTCTCTGTGTAGGCCCAAGTACTGGTGACGCAGTAGATATCTTGAGCACATGTCAGCCTGAATCAATTGCTCAATATGATGATAAGAATAAGATAAAAGAAATCGTCATCAAGTCCTATAATAGATTTATAAATCAAGACTATAGCAGAAGTGATCGAAACGGGTTGCAATACTCAAGGCAGGTGCTGGCAGACAAGTATTGTAGAGTTTTGGATTCATTAGTCTAACATGTTAAAAAATGATAATGAAAAAAATATTACTCTACTTGGCTCTCATTTTGGAGACCCATTCAATTTTATCTCAAAATGTTCCAAGTTATGTCCCAAATGTTGGATTGGTGGGCTGGTGGGGATTCAATGGAAACGCGATCGATAGTAGTGGTAACGGTAACAATGGTCTAGTTAATAATGCTTTATTATCAGCTGACCGATTTGGTAAGATTAATAACTGTTATGGTTTCAATGGTGCTAATTCAAGTATTGAAATAGACGATGCAGTGATACTTGATGCCCAGTCAATTACAATTTCTGGTTGGTTTTATAATGCGTCTTCTCCACAAAATGTGACAAATTTAGCGCAATCTTTAGTAGCAAAATGGTATTATGAGATAAACTGCGGTAGTGAAGGAGATGCCTACACAGTATTACTTATTAATTCAAGTAACAAATCTAAGTTATTTGGGGGGGCTATGAATTACAATATAGTAAATGGCGGTATCCAAAGTGATATCGCAGTCGCTCCAAATAGGTGGTATCATTTCATTTTTATCCATGACGAAAAGAAAGGCGGTGAATTATATCTTGATTGCAAACTTGTCGGCTCCAATAATATTTCTGGTCCGATTTGCGCAACTTCAAACAAGCTTTATTTTGGTGCTGATAATCGATTTGGTCAAATTTGGCGGCATTTTTCGGGGAAAATTGATGATATTGGAATCTGGAATAGAGCGCTCACTCCTTGTGAGATACAAGGACTTTGTGAAAGTAGAGATATCAATTTTTCGATTTTTGGCCCGGATTTTATTTGTGAGAACGATACTGTCTCTTATGCTATAGGCGGAGTACAAGATACGATATCTGTAACTTGGCAAGTTGATGGAAACATTGTTGCTGGCGCGAATTCAAACATGTTAAACATTTTTGGCGTTGAAAACCCAAAAGTGATTTCAGCATCTTTCGAATACAATTGTAAAGAAGTAGAAATATCAAAAGTAGTATCTACTTTTAAAAATAGTCCCGAAACGAAAGAGAAAATGACAATTTGTGAAGGTGAAGAATATAAAGGTTACAAAACAAATGGAAACTACATCATATATTTGCAAAATGTTGACGGATGCGACAGTACCGTTATTTTAGATCTTAAAGTAAACCTAGCTAACGATGAGAAGGTTAAGGACACCATCATTTGTTCAAACAGTATTTTGAATTTCTATGGATCGGCAATAAATGCGCCTGGAAAGTATTCTAAGATATTCAAGAACCAGTTTGGTTGCGATAGTGTCGTTAGTATTTTAGTTAAATTTAGTTTACCTTCAGCATATTTCCTTCAAAGGGATACATC
>JANMMV010000381.1:0-4248 GCA_031373565.1 Saprospiraceae bacterium | reverse complement strand
CATGTATCCTTGTTCGGGCATACCTTTTGCAAAATTTGGAATAATCATACTGCCACCAGAAGAGACAAGGTCAAACATTCTAGCTGTCATCCTTGCTGCCAATTTGCCTTCCAAATAATCAAATAATCCTGTGGAATACACTAGGTCAAAAGATTCCTCAGGAAGCTTTTTGGAGAGCACGTATTTGATAGATTCATCAAAAATAAAAAGGTTAGTATGAGGAAAACTTTCTCTTGCTACTGCATTGCTATTTTCGTCCTGATCTAGTCCAACAAAGTTCTTTATCTTATCTTCAAAACCATCTACATAAGCCAATTCTCTAAGGTGTCCTGAAGCAATAGAAATGGCAGATATTTTTCTTCCTTTCTGATCGTACATCTTATTTATTTCACTACCCAAATGTTGGGCTCTCCATCTGACACTATCACAACAAGAAGACATAATACAGGCATCGTGAATCATTTTTCCAGCTGTAGAATGTTCTTCTTGCAAATCACCAATCCTATAAATATAATCAATCAATGTAGCGTCACCAGCATATCCCCTCGGTTTGTCAAAACATCTTTTGGTAAAAGGTGATTGCATAAGGTATTCGCTCACAGGATGTGATAGGCAATAGTCTTTTATCCAATCTTGAAACATATCTGTCTCATGGGTTTGCAATAACTTGCCCAATCTCACACATAAATGATGTACACCTGAGATATATTCTCCATGCTCGAAATGCTCTAGTGTCTTATCCAAAATACGATCTATTAATGTCTGGGTAATAACTTGTATTTTTTTAGTTTTAGAAAAGGTAGTTGATAAAGGTTGAAGAAGCATTGTATTCTAATTTTATTGAAATAATAAATGATTTAAATAACACTGCAAAGTTGCGCCATATCAAATGCCCAAGTATGTAAGGAAAATGAAAAAAGTGTAAAAAAATGTAAAAAAGCAAGTTCAATTTAGGGTTAAAAAAAAGACCCGCTATATTCGCAACATAGCAGGTCAAAAGCCTTAAATTCAGGTATGAAGATTTTAAAATATCATGGTTAATTAGTCGTGAGTAACTTACTCTCCCCACCATCGCTAAACATCACTCGCACACCGTAACTAGCTGTGATATCTTGTATTTGGTATGAAAGTTCTTTACTATTGAGTCTTGCGATAGGTTCAAATCCTGTTTTTGCAACATTTTGTTGATAGACGACAAATACAGCATCTTTGACATTTGCGTACGTCCATTCAAGATATGATTTACCGTCTCTAGTCACTATTTTCAGATTGTCTACGTCAGCTCTCAATCCTCTATCTATTGCTGTGATTTCTAGAGACTTAGAGTATGACTTATTATTTGCATCATCAAGAGCGACGATACGATAACTGTATGCTTTCCCAGCGATAAGTTCCTTATCAGACCATTGTTTTTCCTTGGCTGTAAATGTCATTATTTCTTTCCAATCTTCATCACCAACTTTTCTTTCTACTTTATGCGAGACAACATCATCAGAGACACTATTGATCCATGAAAAAGAGACAGATAATTGTGCTTGGTTATACTTGGTAAGAACAGGCGCCGCAGGTGGAACAATGTCGGGTTTTTGTAAGGCTAAAATCTTACTGTATTCGCTATGGTTATACCTGTGATCTACGGCCACTAATTTGTAATATGCAAACTCCGATAATGTTTTCACATGGACAGAATCATAAAACACTGTATGAGACAATACATCTCCCGTCAATTGTGAAAACTCTGACAATGTATCATTTGCCCAATAAACTCGGTAACCAATGATATCTGCTTCAGAACCACGAGCCCAACTAATTCTGACAAATCCTGTAGAATCGATCGTACCAGCTAATCCTGTAGGTGGTGTAGGTGGGAGGCTATCTACGATATAACCCAAGGCAACATAACTCACCGCTTCATTTCCACTTTTGTCTACAGTGATCACCGCATAATAATTGTTCTCTAATAAATCTGGTTGAAGGTCTAAAAACGCGCGTTCTTCTTTTTTAAGTTTGGCACTTATCTTTTCAAAACCACCTGATGCAAGGTAACTTCTACCTATATAAAATCCATCATGGTCTGCTTCAGCCGGGAAGGCACCCCAAGTGATGAGTACGGCCCCACCCTGATCCTTGGCTTTGACATCAAATGCTGGCGCAGGTGGTGTCATATCTTTAGGTGTTGCTGTCATAATTTCTGAATAAAGTCCCATATCTCCGAATGCGGTATATCCTCTCAAACGATAGTGGTACGCAATATTATTACTGACCAAAGTGTCAATGTATAAGTATGATTTTTCTACACCCGATTGGCTACTTAGATAAGGTCTCGTATTTAGTTTCTTCCATGTTTTTTTGTCTGATGAACGTTCAATATCGTAAGCTGAAAAGAGTGCACTATTATGAAAGGTCCAAGCTACTTTGATTTCATTATCAAAAGATTCTACCCAACAATTTCTAACTGCTTGTTCAAGATATTTTTGCGAAAAATCGATATAAACTTCTAAAGTATCAGTTTTCAGATCTGGATCTGTGTGGTTTATTCTGATTCTATACACATATTTTGCACCAGTCTTAACATCTTTGTCTTCATACATAAAACCAAGACTTCGGGCAGCTTCTTTATCTAGATCAGCGGCCATTAAAGCATAAGAGTGTCTATTTTGTTGTTCCATGACGGAGTTTTGTAGATTACTTCCCAATGTTGCATCTTCACCACTTTCTAACCCACCATACAACATTTCCATTGCTACTGCTAGATATCGATTTGAAGTATCTTTCACATTTCGAAATTCTTCTTGCGTCCATGGTTTTATAGGCATCCCAGGCAATTGTGCAAAAACAGTATCCGTTTCTCCCATTCTTTCAATGATGTAGCCGTGCGTATTACCCATTTCCCAAAATACATAATCACTTGGTGCCCAACGCAAGATAATCTTATCTTTTAGTACCCTTGTGGTGATCCCATGACTCGGAATTCTCACTTCCGAAGTATCATATTTGAGCGGAATTTCTTCCTGGCTTTGTGCTGTAAGGGACGTTACAACTAATAGACAAAGTATCAAACCTGATTTAAAGAAATTTATCATTTTTATTTTGTTTTTATTGTTAAACAAATCATATGGAGAGGTGAAGTGTCATTGAATAAATCACCTATTACTTTACCTTAGATTATGGTTTAAAAGTTAAATCTTTTTTAAAGGAATTATTGCCATAATAACCATAATAAATGGTAAAATCAATGTTTTGTCCTATTTTAGATGTGTAAGGATTCTCTAATGGAAACCCACCATTTGAAGGTTTATATGTAATTGCAGGTACAGCATGATCGCTAATACATTCTCTTTCATAACTCTTAAGGTTATGATCGCTGTAACATCTACTGATATGTCTAGAGTATACATATGCTGCATCAAATAAAGCTACAGCACCTACATACACATTCACAGGTAATACAGGATTTTTAGGTACTATTTCAACTATTTTTTGCCCTTGTTTGGCTTTATTGATCTCATTAGAAGAAAGTCTTCCTTTTGGTGATAAAAGCGTTTGATTATCAGCAATATTTATTGGGCCTTCTGTGGATTTATGCCACATCTTTATGGCCTGTATAGGTCTTCTATCGTATTCCTGCTGTGTCAAGCCAAAGAAGTTATGATCACCTTTTGCATACCTATTGAAGGTAAAGTCGTAGGATGTAGGATCTCCACCGCCTTTATACTTGTACTCGTATATCCTATTATTCAAATTCTGGAAATACTCATTAGTTCCCCATTTCAAAATTGGTAATGCTAACGGTTCGACTTTTACATCAAAATTCTCTTTGTAATATCCATATGCCTCATAAGTATCCATATTCTCTTGACCTACTAATAGTGGAAAGAATGCCCTATGATTGTATTGATAATTAACATCTCTAATACTGATGCTTGCAGTATAATTTTGTTGACCATATGAATTATCAACTTTGTATCCACTACCAAATTTTTCACTCGCTGTACTGTGTTTACTTGTCCTAAAGTAGTAAGTAAATAGCTCCTTTTCGATCTTAGTACCGCCTGATTGTTGTTCTTTGACTGTATTAAACCTTGTGACGAGTTTACTACTATTTGCTGGATTATTTCCCAATTTTCCACCACCAAACTGTTGACCATTGTTTGGTTGAATACCCATTTTAAGACCTTTATTTTGCTGATTTCCTTGGTTGACAGGTGGATCTACTACGTTACCATTTTCATCTCTGTACACATTTTT
>JANMMV010000374.1:0-11295 GCA_031373565.1 Saprospiraceae bacterium | reverse complement strand
CGGTGATTTCGAGTTGGTGGCTGAGGGAACTCGAAGACCAATCACCTACGCTGTATTTTGACATTTGTGTATTCGGTGGCTGAGGGAACTCGAAGCCACACTTGCCGGTGATTTCGAGTAACCTCAATCCGATGGTCGCAGTTTGCAACTGCGATCTTACCTAGATAGTCGCAGTCATGCTTAAGCTTGATTAAAATTTATAACTGCGATCCTATCTTATTAGAATTTGTAATTCAATCATTAAATCAATCCAGTTTCACCACCTTCTCCTCCTTAACCAAAAAGCTCCCGTCCATAACCCGCAACACATAAGTTCCAGCCGCTAACCCACTCATATCCACATTATTGTGTCCATAGTACGCTCGCTGCTGATGTACTTGTTGGCCAGAGATATTATAGAGTTCGATATAGCCACGCTCGGGGATGTACTCTCCAATGGTGACGAGAAGGATGTCTTGTACTGGATTAGGGAAGAGCGTTACATCCGCAGGATGTACTGAGCCATTATCGTCCACGGCGCTCGGGCCGATGGTAATATCTCGACAAAATGTGTTTGTACTATGCTCATTACTCACTGTGAGGCAGACCTTGTACGTACCATTCTGTTCGTAACTATGATATGGAGCTGGGACTTAGGCGAACCATCGCCTAAGTCCCAGCTCCATATCTCGGGCCGGAAGTAAGATAGATCGGTAAAACGTAACCGCTTATAGTCGATGCTATCTGGCTCGTAACGATACTTAGCGATCGGATGATTGTCGAGACCGAGGGTGTCACAGGATGAGCCGTCGAGTGGGCCGAGGCGGTAATTGGGGAAGTTGGGAGCACATCTAGATTGATTAGGAATGGTTAGAATGTGTTGTCTAAAATTACAAGCAGTGCCACCTTCGTCGGGGTCATCCATGCGATGCGCCCATCGACTTGTGCCTTGTCCAGTCATATTATAAAGTCGTCCGTCAGGACCTGGTGCAAAAACTCCAAATCCTGTCTCAACAGGCCATGAAGGGGAGTTGATAAATCCATCATACTCTGCTACGATCTTCTTACCTTCTAGCAATGTCGGTGCTTGCATGTCATACTGATAGAGGTTGTAATCATTGACAGCATAAAAGTACCGACTCGATGGAGAGAAGACAGCACCTACTGACAAATCACCTCTATAATTGGCTATCGTATCATGCTGGTAATTTGATAATGTCCCTGTGCATCGATCAAAATCAAAGGTACTCACTACTGTCATACTATCCCAGTACAACATATCAATTGTACCAAATTTGTTACCGTCTGGACTAAAGGCAGACTGGCCAAGATCATGACCATCATTTTTTATCATTCCGTCATAAGTTTGTACAAGTCTAAAACCAGATTTTTCAATAATAAACACGTACATTTTTGTACCGTCTCTTGATCCAATTGTTAACCACCAATCACGGCCATTGGCATGTCGGCACGTGACTAATTTACCTGATTTCATATCTGTTTTTACAAATAATTCGTCTAGGTCTTTTAAAATGTATTTTGAGTTGTTTTCATTATCAATTATCGTATATGAGATAATATCATTAAATGATTTGTCGATATTGAACAAACTTGTTAATAAAACGATACTATCAGTCCCAGGCCAAGGTAATAATAAGGCCCCTTGAGGAAGCAGGTAACCACTTAATACAGCTTCCCAGTACTCTGGATAATAGTTGCCTACCCGTTCAGCGTCAGGTATTATCATATCTGCACTATCTAGAAGGTATTGCCCATTTGTGTACAACATGAGCCTACCTGCATCATTGCAGTACATAGCATTGGTCGCATATATCCCCATAGGTCGGTCATCATCTCTCAAGACACGCATCTCATTTTCGCTGAAGTCAAAATAATAAAAGCCCCATGTTCTTAAAAAATCTGGCGTATGCAAAGTGGTATCTGGATTCAATGGATTATAACCCATTTGCCATATATTATCATTGCTCTTTTGCGCTTGTGCTTCAACCAAAATAAACAAACTCAAAACCAATCCAGTCAAAATAATTTTCATCTTCATAGTCCAAAGAGATTTCATTAGAAATTACGCACTAATATAGATACTTAATGATTAGCACACGAATATGGCTATCCTTTTTTCGTTAGAATCATTGATTTAAAGGATTGCACTGATTAAACATAAGTTAACAAATTAGATTGAACGAAAAAAGCCGTTCCTGAACGAATCAGAAACGGCTTTGTAATATTCAAAAAAATCCAATCTTAGCGACATGTAGGATGTTAGCGATTGTCGATGACGATCATTTTCTTCGTCAACTTACGACCTTCACTTGTGAGGTGATACATATATATACCGCTTTGTGGTAATTCATCTCTGTTTAGTACGATATTGTTTTGACCAGCAGGATAATTTCCTGACCACTCTCTGATCACTCTACCATTCACATCTGTGATATTGAGCGTGATATCAGATTTGGTCGGCAATGTAAATGTGATCGTGGTATTGGCAGAGAATGGATTTGGTGTATTTTGTGCCAAATCAAAATCAGTTGCCGTGTTAGCTCTCGTCCATCTCAATGATTTAGTTTGATACGCTGCATCATACGCTGAAGCTACTGTCACATCAGATGTCACTGTGATGGCATCCTGTGCATTGATCTCTCTATCAGATGTCACATGGATGTAGAACAATGGTTTGCCAGTCTGGACCGAAACAGCTTCCGTTTCATTGATACTAAATGTAACAAGTCCCTTAGAAGCGATGTGCATTCCGAAGTTAGCACTATTAACATTCAGTGATCCTGAAGATACGTTGTCAATCGAAAGATGATTAGGATCAAAGTTGATAGTACCTTGTATACCAACCAATTTTGTATCGCTACTCGCATATATCGGAAGAACATACTCTTTATGTGCAGAGATCATTTCTTCATCTGTATGTAGATCGAGGTAAGAAGCTGTTCTTGAACCTGTGTTAATATCTTGAGCTGAGTAGGTTGCGGAATCATTGACATCACCTATTTTAATAGGAATGAAATCTTGGTTTACTTTCTGCCCGTTTAAGTTACTATATTCGTAGATCTCACCGAATGGGAATGGTATCGTCGGATTCACAAATACATGTGATTTGTTTAAGAATCTGTATGACTTTTGCCCATTAGGGAAATCAACAGATATACCTAGGATATTTTTGCGTAGCGCTACCAAGTCGGCTGCGGTTACTTTCTCATTGTTGTCGATATCCGATGCGATGATCTTTCTAGGCTCCGTAAATGATGCTAAACCTAGGATGTGTCTCTGTATGAAAACCAAGTCGAGCGTTGAAACACCATTGAGATGATCCTTGTCATTCGCAATACTCAAGGTGTAGTCAAGATTAGGAACAACCGAAGATAAGCTAAACTGTCCTGATGCATTCGTTTTTGTTGTTTTACTATGTTCCCCATTAGCACTTGTCAATTTAACATCTGAATCTGATAATACTTGATTGTTGATCGTCGCTACCCTACCGCTTACGCTTGCAAAGTTTACAGTCGTATTAGGGCATACATCAAAGTTGTCTTGTAAACTCAACGTTATCGTACAATAATCCTGATTACCAACAGAGTCCATCACTGAAATCTCTAATTCGACATCACTCTGTATACCACCTATAATATCATCGCAAGAGAAAATCATGGCAGAAGTGCGCTTCACAGGATCCCATTTTTGGGAGCGTCCAGCTAAGTATTCGCTTGGTAGGGTCAAAATACCATCTTCTTTGAAGTAATGCAACGACTTGAGTAGCAATGCATTTGGCTTAGCTCTATTGAAGGTCATATAAAGATCTTTTTGAGGCGTACAATTATCGAACGAACCTTTATCGTAATCCTCTGCCCATATTTCTACGGTACCATCCGTGGTCATCACAGCCGTAGCAAGAGATGAGAAGCAAATAGGCGTAGGTTTCTTTAAGTCTTTGACCTCGAGATTGTGAGAACAAACAGCAACATTACCACATTTATCTTCGACTGTCCATCTCACTCGGTATTTGCCATCAGCAAGGACGGTCTTAATACGGTCGGATTTTTTAGTCTCAAAAGGTAAAAGTTCACCTGCTCTGAATATTTCATATTTCCATTCAAGGGCAAACTCCGCTATGCGACAATCGTCAGTGGCCGTCTTAAGAATGTTGACAGAATCACGACATGGACCATACGAGGCAATCACTATATCTTCACATACCGCATCAAATACAGGTTTCTGGTTATCTTGAATCTTAAGAATCTGAATATGTGTGTACCAACCTTGCCCCAGCACTGGACTAGCATCATTGTACGTACACCAGTCGATAACGGTCCACTCTCTCAATATCTTGACACAAGCATCATCTACTACATCAAATCTAGTATCCTTGTAATGCATAGCTACCAAACTACAATTATCATCCACTACCTTAGGTCTGTTAAAAGGAGCGACCAAGCTATCTGGATGTAGGGACAAGGCGCAAGTAGGCGTTGTATAATCAGAAGGCCAAGTGATATCTCTCTCACCAACGAACGGTCTCTTATCTACCAATGTTATGATTTGTACACAAGAATGTCGAAGTGAATCCCTATCTGTTGCAGTCCAAGTACGAGTAACTCGACCGACACCACAATTATTGATATTTACTACATCTGCATATTTCAAGCTGACTACTTCGCAGTTATCTACAGCGATAGCTGTGCCTGTAACAGAAAGATCTTTAAAATCAGCTTGGCAATCAAGTGTAATATCTTTAGGACAGTTTGTAATAAATGGTGGTAGTTTATCCACGATCCTAACACTAACCATACACGTATTGGAGTTATTCCACACATCAGTAACGCGAAGTTCGACCATGATCGTTTTACCGGCTTCATCACAACAGAATTCTACTGTCGGAGTGAATGGCGCATTGTCCCCACCTAGAACCCCACATCCTGCAACTCTACGGCGTGCTTCGTATCTCAAAATACCGCAGTTATCATTACTACCATCATCAAATGTAAACGCATCTACGATCGCTTTACCTCCATTGAGTCCTGTTATTGATGCCGTCGTAAACTGATCACAAACTACATTTGGTGCTATCTTGTCTTCCACAAGGACTTCATATTCCATCTCAGAACTATTACCGCACGAATCGGTTGCCGTCCACTTTACATAAGAATATCCTACAGGTAAGTTTTGAATCGTTCTTGTAGCCTGATTAACACCAGTTACGGTATACACTAACGGTATTTCATTATCAAAATTATCTAACGCATATGAAAGTTGTAAGGATTTAATACCTGAACAATCAAATTCTAAGATAGGGGTTGGTGCTCTAAAAGTGGCAAAGCAGTCATTAGCATTCGTTCGAATCGTAGTATCCCGGTGCTGTTCAAGCTGAGGACCTTCGATGTCATGTACTTTGATGATTTGGATGTGCACCAAAACAGTTCCGCTACACCATTCGATAACCTTGTGGGTACGCAAAATCTTATAAGATGCTGGACAAATATCAATGATCACATCCTCTGGTGCTGCCAATTGTACATTGGAACAGAAATCTCCCGTTGCAGTACCAGTGCTATCTACCGGCGGTATCCAATCGCCATAAACATCACAAGACAAAGCTGGATAATTACCTGGCGTACCGTCGTAATTGAGTGGCCATTCGATGGTAGATATACCATTTCGAATCACATAAATCGTTTGGCAGCAAGGCGCTATAATGTTATCATATTCATCAAAACCTGACCAACATCTAGTGATGATTTGTGCATATTTGCTAGCACAAGGCTGGTCAACAACTGTGTCGTCATAACTAAGTTCGGCAAGTCCACACTCATCAAGGCCATCAACGACAAAGACATTAGGGTTTCCAGGATCAGCATATTCCCACTCGATTTCTTGGTCCGTAGGGAATGGAATCGTCGCACCTGTTTGGTCAAAAACAAGATCAACACTATTGATTTTCCCTACTTGACCAGACACATTATCAAAAACTCTTACTTGCCAAACTCCCGACATCGGCCTTCCATCAAAAATGGAAAGTGATGTCAACGGTCTGAAAGATCCTATCGCATTATCAGTACCTAGTTCACACTCAGGAATAGATGTAGCGGCTTCATCATCTATGATTGTAGTAAGTTTATTTCCGTCACAACTCACGCTCGAAAACAATGGCACAGTCACACCTTCAGGAGAAGTGATAGTAGCTGAAAGGTCAGATAGACTAGGGTGTGAAATAGAAATTACAACATTGAGATCATTGATGACGGCCCCTGGCATATTTAATGTATCAAATCTTACTATTTGACCTACTGTTTCGCTGATATCTGGAAAAAGTATGGTTGATGTCACAGAAAATCTATTGTTCATCAATCCACCAGGGTTAAGATTGTTTGAGCATGTAGTGTATACATCATTACAAACAAGTACAGGAGGAGTTTTGTCCTCTACTATGATCTCTCCCCAACAGCTATTTCCATCTGGAGCGGTGACTGTCACCTTCAGTTTCTTGCCTAGGTGAGCTTCTCCTATTGTTGAACCCAAAGGCAGGCCATTTGAATTGAATACTTGAATTGTGTAGTCTTCGTAACAACTATATTCGGATCCTTGAAGAATCATGCCGGCAGTGATTTCTACCTCGCACCCTTCACCTACTGATACATAAACAAGATCGTGACAAGCAATTGGCGATATACCATTGTCATTGTCGTTGTCATATCCGTTGACATCAATTGTAAAATTACATGTCTGCGTAGGACTTCCATCTCCGAAATAAATATTATAAGACATATTGAAAGTACTATCAGGAAATACATCACCTGAATTATAGGTGCTAGCAATGCCAGCACTTACATTCACAATGCGTAAAGCTTGCGGAGTACCTGTCAAACCAAATACAATAGAATTAGGCGTACCCATTGTACCCGTTGCAATTTCATTATTAAATGGTGTGGAAACACATTGAACAGACGTAAAGGTAGCTTCTGAAAAACCAGATGCATTTCCACCTGTATTTCTGCCTATTTTAAAGACACTGACAACAGGTACATTTGTCACAATCTCCATGATATATGAAGATTCTGCTGGAATAATGATATTTTCAGTAGGCAGCAAAGCAAAATTCCACATGGATTGAACCAAAGCCGGCGCATTTCGAGATACTGATCCTATCAATTCACCTGTCGTTTCACGGAAGTTAACTACCACCGTTGGGCTGTTGTAAGATTCGTAAACACCAATATTGATATTTGTTATTTTAAAATCCGTCAATCCTTCATGTTCAAAAGTCCTTCTGTAAGTTGTCGGTCCTTGTGCGCAATACACCGTGCTATTTATGATAGACGATGAATTAGGATTAACAGTAACTGGCGCTCCTGCGGAATTGGTAAACAAAAATTCGTAATCTACTACTGCGCCACACTCGCCAGATGCTAGATCTATACTAATGTTACCAGGACACGGCATCATTACATTGGCTGTAACTGGTGTTAGCAAAGTCTTCATAATCGCGTTGTACTCATGCGAGTAGACACAATTGTTTGAATTTGACTGGAATTGCCAATTACTGGCTCCATAAGAAGGGTTACTCAAGATGCTCACTGTTAGTATCACTATTGTACTAAGAGTAGAAGCGAAATGGGTTAAAAGATTTTTCATTTTTTTTGAATTTAAGAATGAAAGAGATTGAATATTATGCTTTTCTGAATCATGATTAAAAAAGAAGTTACTACTCACTTTGTTTGTAATATATTGTTTTTCAGTCATTTAGATAAATTTTTATACTTTTATTATTGATCATATTATCAATATCATTTATACGTTCAAATATTATACCAATTTTTAATACGTTATATAACCAAGATGGGTTAGTCTTTATTGAATGCCAGAATAAGTGGATGAATGAAGGGTGAACGGTAAAGGGTGATAGGTGATAGGTGATAGGTGATAGGTTATAGGTTATAAGCTAATAGGTTATAAGTTTATAGGTTATTAGTTGTTGGGTAGTTGATCAATCAGCGTAATCTGTGCAATCTGTGAGCAATGCCTGACGGTGGTAGGTTATAGGTTATTAGGTTATTAGGTTATTAGGTGATAAGTTTAGACGTAATTTGTTGTTGGGTAGTTGATCAATCAGCGTAATCTGTGCAATCTGTGAGCAATGCCTAACGGTGGTAGGTTATAAGTTATTAGGTTATAAGTTTATAGGTAATTAGTTGAAAGGTAAAGGGTAAAGGGTAATGATTGGTGTGTATAGCAAATTGCCTTTTTTGAGATGCGTAGCATCGCTTTTCTTTAACGACGGATTTCAATCCGTCGAAATTTACCTATAACTTGTATTTCAGTGCCGTAGGTACGATCTATTTTTTTTGCAATTTGGTTATGTACACCCATGATTGAATCGAGAATGTGGTGACACAATTTTTTAATACCTTTGCCATATGAACAAGGAAAGTATAGCTCAGGACTACGAGACTGTAATAGGATTGGAGATCCACGTACAAATGAAAACAGAGAGTAAAGCATTCTGCGGAGATGCCAATGCTTTTACTGACCAAAGCAATACGCACATCAGTCCTATCTCTCTTGCACACCCCGGTACTTTGCCGAAAGCTAACAGCTTGCATTTAATGAGTGCAATTAAACTCGGGGTAGCGTTAAACTGTGAGATCGCGAAAAACCATATGTTCGATAGAAAACACTATTTCTATCCAGATTTACCAAAAGGGTATCAATTAACACAGGATAGTAAACCTTACTGTCGAAATGGGAAAGTTACTTTTTTTAGCGAAGGTCAAGAGAAATCTATCCGACTTCATCATATACATATGGAAGAAGATGCTGGAAAGTCAATCCATAGTTCCGATGGCCAAAACTCGATGCTGGATTACAACCGTGCTGGTGTGCCTCTACTTGAGATTGTGACGGAGCCCGATTTTAGGAGTGGACAGGAAGTTTATGATTTTTTGGCCGAGTTGCAGCGTATCGTTCAATATTTGGGTATTTCTGATGCTAATATGGAGGAAGGTTCGTTTCGATGTGATTGTAATGTCTCAGTCAGAAAATATGGCGCTGAGTACGGCGAACGTTGCGAAATCAAAAATCAGAATTCTCGCCGGTTTGCAAAGCAAGCTATAGAATACGAAGCCCACAGGCAGATTGCAATACTAGAAAAAGGAGGGGTAATAGAAAGATCTACGATGCTCTTCGATCCTACTAATGGGGAAACTCGACCGATGCGCAAAAAAGAATCCGTCAATGATTATAGGTATTTCCCAGATCCAGATCTTCCTGCGATTGAGACAGATAAGGCGTTGGTCAAAGCAGCGACAGCATCTATCGGCCTCCTTCCTTACGAAGCTTTCAAAATATTAGTACAAGATTTTGATATATCTTCTGCAGACGCTGAAGTGATCATCCAAGAAAAATCTTACACAGAAGCATTATTCCCACTATTAAAAGAGCATTCGCAAACCAAATTGCTTACCGAACTTTATGTACAAAAGATCATCCCCCATATACAGAAGTCTAACCTTTTGATAAATGATTTTTTGGCTGCGGCCAATATAAACTCCATGCTAGAAGTACTTTCTTCGTCTCAAGTATCAAAATCAGCCGCATTACAGCATATCGTTCCACGCTGGTTGGATCACCCAAATGATGATGCAATGCGCTTAGCCCAGCAGCTAAATCTAGTACAAAGTGACGATCAAAGTTTTTTGGATGACATCATTATTGAGATCGTTAAAGCTTTTCCAGACAAAGTCGCAGAATATAAAAAAGGAAAAAAAGGATTAATAGGCTTTTTTATGGGACAAGTGAAAGCAAGGTCTAGCGGACAGGCTGACCCTAAAGCGATGCAGGAAAAACTAGAGAAGGCACTAGCGTAAAATGAAGAACGGAAACGCATTGACGTAGACCTTTTAACTTTTTCTTGAAAAATAATTATCTTAACGTGTCACACTGGGGTATCTTGCGCTTATTATATGCACAAGGATGATTATGACTTATATTTTCTTAACAAAAACACGAATTCGCTTTCTTCTATTTGGGTTAGTTTTAGTACTGTCTTTTGGTTGTCGGAAGGAAGAGATTACAACGATTTATGAGGAACAGATCGAAGACCCAAAACTTCTTGACAAGCCCGTTGCTAAGGGTACCATTAGTTATGGTGGGGCACTATTAGCGGGAGTAAACGTTGAAGTTTATCAAGATGGCAAACTAGCAGGATCTATATTGACAGACCAAAACGGAAAATTCAATACACAACCGATCGATCTCATACCTAGTAAAGATGTAACGCTGTATTGCAAAAAAGAAGGATTTGTGCCTACTCCTAGAAGATTTCAAGGTCAGTCTAACGACCATATCAATATTCTATTGCTCCCCCAATCTGAAACCATTTATAACCCAAATCCACTTAATAATGCAAGCAGCTCAAATTTGATCGTGCTCCGCGGAAAAGTTGTCAATGGTCTTGGCGGAGGAGAAATTGCCAAAGGACTTGCGATATATAATGTCACTAAAAATCCATTTGGCGTATGGACTTATGACGGGGCAAGCTTCGAAACTAACAGTGATGGTAGCTTTGAAATCTTGGTGCCCAAAGGTCAAGAGCTTTATTACCAAATAAAGCAAGAAGGTTGTTACAATGGCGTTTTGACGAAGCCCATTTTTAAACTTTTTGACGAAACGCCAGCGGAAATCATAGGACCTTTCTATGAAAATACAGCGTTACCAACTGTCAGCAATAACATCACAGATGGGCTGATAACAAGGAGTGTTAAATTATTGATGAATCCGAGACAATGCCAAAACAACACACTCATTCAGTATGGACGGATAGAATGGTTGCTAAAAGTTGGTGCTCAAACCAAAACTTTGACTACCCAGCTATTTGGAAAATCAACCAAGGATGAATTTTTGTTTTGCTTAAATGAAACTGAAAAAGACTTCCCGACTGAGGTGAATTACACAGTTTATGATGATGCCAACAAAATGGTCTCGACCACCACAAATTTTCAAACATCAAATACTTACATCTATTTGGGCGATATCATACCTTGTAATCCTATTGGTTTTAGTTTTGAGTTGACGATTGATGGGGTACTTTATCAAAGCGATATTGCCAATTTTGCGGATCAAGTCAATGCCGGTATAGACCAAGACAATCTTACAGTGCCCATCTTATATTCAAATACACAGAATAGATGGATCAGGTTCAATATCCCAAATGTGACGCAACCTAATCCCGTAATCAAAGATTTTAGATACTTGGGCAATAATGGATACTATTATCAAAAAAACCAAGAAATCAAA
>JANMMV010000369.1:0-6183 GCA_031373565.1 Saprospiraceae bacterium | reverse complement strand
ATTGATAGCGTCTTGTGCCAATGTATATGAACTAATTCCTGCTTTGATACCGAATTCTACTTGAGCAGTTGAAAGCTGCAAACTTAGGATAATGACTGCGAAAGATAATAGGTGTCTCATGATGGGATGTTTTAAAATTTGAATAAAGAAAGGTTTTAGTATATGGGTTCCGTTGTTCGTTCGGTTAACAAATTTGAAGGTAAAACGAAAGAAAACAACAATTTTCCGTAATATTGTCCAAATTTAACGAACTTTTAACCCTTGAGCTCCCCCCTGCCGAGGCAAAAAACCAGCTTTGGTTGTGTATCTCACTCATTTTGAATGTGAAAATATATATACCATTGTAATAATATATCAAAAAGAGTGCCGATATGAATTTGAAAGATGTGACGTTTGTGGCAAGTTATCAAAAAGAGAGTACCTGTCCCAAAGATGGAAAGCCCGAGTTTGCGTTTATAGGAAGATCAAATGTTGGAAAATCTTCACTAATTAACATGTTAACACTGCGTAAAGGCTTAGCCAAAGTTTCTGTGACACCTGGAAAGACTCAACTAATCAATTTTTTTGATATCGATTCATCATGGTACTTAGTAGATTTACCTGGGTATGGTTATGCACGTACTTCTAAGGAGACAAAGTCTACCTTTCAGCCGATGATACAGACTTATCTCAAAGTGCGGCCTACTTTGTTGTCAGCTTTCATTTTGATCGACATTCGGCATCCACTACAAAAGATCGATGAAAACTTTCTAAATTGGTGTGGTGCAAATGAAGTACCATTTGTATTAATATTTACCAAGTCTGACAAACTCGGAAAAAATCAGGTTTCCACTAATGTTAATGTAATTCTAAAAGAACTTAAAAAGAATTGGGAGACCTTACCTCCCTATTTTATTACTAGTTCGGAAACCAAGCTCGGCAGAGATGATGTTTTAGCGTACATTTATGAAACAAAGAAAGCTAGCCTAGCACAACCCACAACCGTACAGAAAAGTATATGACCAAGTTGTTTAATCATATTATCCCCAAAATTGAAGATTGGCCCGTTGCACGTCAAGCGCGCGAGCGTACTGCTTTTATACAACGGCTCAATGTCTTTGTGATGGAGCAAATAATGCCAACTCATAAGAATAATTTATCTGAGCTAATATCTAAAACGATCTACCTAGAATCGCAGAGGGTCAAGTTGTTCCCTTGGAAGGTAGATCCCATTGACGATACATCTTATTGGAAAAGGCTCAGTGTTGAGCTGGCGGAAGCCAGCCAAAGCGACGATAAAGAAGAAAGAGAAGAAGCATTGGTCAAACGTATCGTTAACAGGTATAATGAAGAGATCGTAGGGAGTTTCAGTCCTAGAGCTTTTCGCATTGTAAGAGTAATATTATTAGGATTTTTTAAGCGGTTGCTGAATGGTTATTTTACTGGACACTGGCGTTGGGGTAGTAAAGAAGCTTTGCGTAAACGGATCATTGTCCAAGGCGAAGTAGAAAGAATAAGAGAGCTATTTCAAAAAGGTACGGTTGTGGTCATGCCGACGCATTACTCAAATCTTGACTCCATCATGGTCGGTTACGGGATTGACACTAATGTCGGGTTGCCTTGTTTTTCATACGGCGCAGGACTCAATCTCTTTAATTATGAGTTGTTCGCCTATATTATGAATAGGCTAGGACCATTTAGGGTTGATAGGCGTAAAAAGAATCCCATTTATTTGGAATGCCTCAAGTCATTTACAAGTTTCTCAGTGTATGAAGGTGTCAATTGCATTTTTTTCCCGGGTGGGACGAGATCTCGAAGTGGCGAAACGGAAGATAGACTCAAACTAGGCTTGATTAATTCACTAATCGAGGCGCAGCGCATGTACCTAGAACAAGGCCAAGGCAAAAAAATCTTTGTAGTTCCACTTAATATCGGATATCACTTCGTATTAGAAGCCAATTCACTTATAGATCAACATTTACAGATTGTCGGGCGAGAAAAATATATCAAATCACGCTCGACAGGGCCATCCATGATCAAGATTAGTAGATTTTTTAGTGATCTGTTCAGAAAACAATCAGAAGTTTATTTATCTTTTGGTAATCCGATGGACGTGCTAGGCAATGAGGTTGATATTAACGGTGAAAGCACGGACAAATTTGGCCATGCAGTTGATATCAGTGATTATTTCTCATGGGAAGGTAAGATAGGAGCTAATACACAGAGAGAAGGTGTTTACGCTAGAAAATTAGGTGAAACGGTTATCCAGTCATTTAGAAAACACAATGTGATATTGTCTTCCTATATCGTCTCTTTTGTGGCTTTCTACCTCATATATGAAGAATATAAAGATTTGGGGCTCATTAGTTTTATCAATCAACGCGGCAAAAAATATATAATTGATAATGATGTTTTTAGATCCAAGGTCTTCGAGTGTATAGAAGTAGTCAAAGACAGAGCGGCCAAAGGCGACGTTATGCTATCGGACGAAGCATGGGATAACTCTGATACTTTGATCAAGGAAGGCTTGTCCAAAATAGGAACTTATCATTCGTCAAGGGTTATTGAGAAGTCAACCGACGGCAAGATTATATGTAAAAACATCAAACTTTTATATTTTTATCATAATAGAATGACAAACTACAATTTTGAAGAATCTTTGGGCTGGGAAAAAGTCTAAAGTGCCGGGGAAAGAAGAAATTTTAAATATCAAACAACTATACATTTGAACTACATCATATTTGATCTTGAAGCATCTTGCTGGCTAGGAAGACCACCACACGGTATCAATGAAATCATTGAGATCGGCGCCGTAAAGGTAAATGATTATGGTGAGGTCGTATCGACATTTGCAAAGTTTGTAAAGCCAACTGTCAATCCCATTTTATCAGATTTTTGTAAAAAACTAACGTCTATTTCTCAGATGGATGTTGATAGATCAAAGACTTTTCCGTTTATTATTCAAAAGTTTCAAGATTGGATAGGCATAGATGAATCCTATTGCTTGATATCATGGGGTAGATATGATAAAAATCAACTAGTGCAGGATTGTGTCATGCATAAACTCGACGTAGAATGGCTAGAAGCTCACTTTAATTTGAAGCCTGCCTATAGAGAACTGAAAAATCTTAAGGACGAGCCAGGACTGAAAAAGGCCGTGAAATTGGAAGGATTTGAATTTACAGGTATCCACCATCGAGCTATCTCAGATGCTGAGAATACGGCTAAGATCTTTGTTAAGCACTTCAAGGAGTGGAGTATCGGTTAGCGTAGTCGTGTCAGATAGATTTTCCTGTCCATCTTTAGTCCCCCTTCATTTTTGATTGTTATTTAATGTAAATTATACATGCGATGTTGAGAAAATGGCAGAATTTCTCTCGACAACAAAAATATTTTATTATAAATTACATATTATGAATTTATTTAATATATCTTTGTCGCTCCAATGCCGTTGTTCGTCTAAATTATAGAGACCGTCTATACTTTGGACTTTACTTTTGGTGTTGATATAATATTATTTGGATCAAAAGTAATGAGTAACAATATGAATCGTTTATCATCCTTCTTTATTTTTTGCTCGGGAGCAGTGGATTCTATCCTCAAGCGTTGCCCTACTGACTATAATAAGTACCAAGGAATTGGAGCTACGATACTTTTTACTGGAATTTTCTCTGCTATATCAGCGGGTTATGCCTTGTACACGGTTTTTAACAACTATACGGCGGCTACTATTTTTGCTATCCTGTGGGGTATGATGATATTCAATCTTGATCGATACATCGTTTCGGGGATGCGAAAGAAAAACAGTTTTTTAAAAGAACTTGCCATGGCTGCGCCGCGTATTGTTCTAGCGGTATTCATCGGTATTGTGATCGCTACGCCACTTGAGTTGAAACTTTTCGAATCAGAAATTAATGCTGAGATCGGTATGATGCAGCAAGAAACATACAAGAAGCAAGACGACTTACTCAAGAAAAGGTATGAAGCTGATATCAAGGTGGTCAATGACGAGATCAATATATTGCGGGGTAAGCTCAATACTTCAGATTCTACCCGAACGGCATTACTTGCAGATGCTATAGGTGAAGCTGATGGTACTGGCGGTAGCAAAATAAGAAATATGGGTGCTATTTATAAAATGAAATCTTCAGCTGCAGCTAAAGCTGATTTTGAGTATCAGGCAATATATGCTGAGCTCAACCCTAAGCTAGATGTGCAAAAGAAGAAGTTAACAGAAATAGAGACGATGAGACAATCTGAATTAACGACGCTCAACAGAGCATCATTGACGGGATTTGCTTCTAGGCTCAAGGCACTGCATAGACTATCCTCAACAGAGGAAGCTATTTTATGGGCTGGATGGTTTATCACCATCTTGTTTTTGATTATTGAATGTTCTCCGATTTTGGTCAAATTGATAAGTGAGCGTACACCTTATGACCAACGTCTCAATCAGTTAGAGTCGACTTATCATCTAGCTAATCTCAAAGAAACAACGATTCAAAAATTAGCAACTGATAGTCAATTGAGTTTTGAAAATAAAACAGCCGGCTTTAGGGTCACCGAAATGATAGAAGCGGAAAATGAAGTATTTGCCCATGCGCTCAGGCGTGAGAAGGAAGAACTTATGTCTCGCCAAGAAGGCTGGTTTAGTTTGTTGAAGAAGAGAAGAATATTTGACTTTTAAAACAAATAGTAGAAAGGAAAACTTATTTTCTCATACATATCGAAAGGCCGTCTGTGATAAGCAGTTGGCCTTTTTTGTATTTTTTTTGGCTAAATCTTGATTGATTTTGTTAATGGGTATCTTACTTAAAGGGATCATGCCTTGAATGGTGTCACTCAGATGTATAAATTATCTTTGAAGACTTTTTATTACATATTATAAAAAAATTAAATATAACCGTTTACGATCTTATATTTGCAATAGTTTTAATGTCTAATTGACAAATCAAATCATTTTAAAAGGTTCAAGCAATGATCAGGTTCACTACTTCTTTCTCTAGTATTTTAACGTTTGTATTTTTATTTGCCTCCACAATGGCGATTTCACAAGTAACAGGTGTTAAATATTCGATGGTGTACAACCCACAAACCAATACCCACGACGTTTTTCTGGTCATAGCTGAAGGAAGTGCAAGCACTTCTGTCCAGCGAACGCAATTTAATGCGCAGATTTCCATTGTCTTACCACTTGGAGAAAATGTGTGGGTAAAGGAAAGTTTTAATCCATTAAATGGAAATGCTGGTTTTCTAGGTACCGTACCCGCTAGATGGATTGTTGGATCTAAAATTTCTAATGCATTTTATTCTGCGGATTTTGTAAGTGTAACTCCGACCTTATCGCCCACATCACAATACAATCTGCTCAAAGTAGGCGATCGTATAAAGCTCTTTTCATTAGAGACAAGATCCTTACTGTGTGAAGTCCAAGTAAGACTTTTTGATAATGCTAGCGATCCGAAATCTGGTGAACAAGGCATGTTAGGAGGTGATTTTAGAAATGCGTTTACCATCGGTGGAGTTGTGAACAGGTATATAGATAATGAAACATCTGCAGCAATTGGATGCCCTTCATTGCACCAATATTTTGTGTATAATGATGCGAATAGCAACGGCAAATTTGATGCCCCTGATAGTCCTATGCCACAAGTAAAGATGAGCATACCAAGTCTCAACACTACGATTATGAGTAATAATGCTGGGATTATCAAGTTCTATTCAACTGAGGGTGAATATAATGCTAGTGTTGGCGCTGATTATGGTGCATGGACTGAGTCATCATTTGATGTTTTGGCCCGGATTACGGACCACACTACATTTGATACGATTAGATTTACGCCTGCTGATCAGCTTGCTTTCGGCGTCGCAATGGTGCAAACAAGTTTTTTGAGATGTAATACCGCCGCTAGTATTTATCCGCTTGTCCAAAATGTATCATCAGCCAGCCTTACTACGAAGTTAGTAGCGACGATTGATGAAAGAATTGTGATCAAGTCTATAGAACCTTCGCCAAGTCAAATAGATGGAAATGTTATCACCTGGGATGTAGTAAGTCTTGCCCCGGGCTTTACTTTCAAGCCTACTATTCAGATCACGGTCCCGCAGGCACAATCCAATACCGACAGTCTCAGATTTAGTGCAAAAATTATTGATGAAAAAGGTGCAACTAATACATTTGATTTTGTCGATGTGATCAGATGC
>JANMMV010000343.1:0-8554 GCA_031373565.1 Saprospiraceae bacterium | reverse complement strand
GATGTATTGGATCAGACCAAAGGACATCACTTTAAAGTCATCTTTACTACCGCTTATGACCAATTTGCCATCAAAGCTTTTAAATACAGTGCCATAGATTATCTACTGAAGCCTATAGACATCGAAGATTTAAAAGCAGCTGTAAACAAAATGCAAGGTGAAAAAAGCGAAGATATAACAGCCAAACTTCAGGTGCTTTATCAGCAATTGGGTATCAAAACTAGCCTACCTTCTAAGATTCCGATACCGTTTGGTGATGGATATGAAATGATTGCTTTTGCTAATATTATTCGTTGTGAGAGTGAAAGCAATTACACTACCATATTTTTGGCAGACAAACGCAAAGTAACCCTATCAAAAACGCTCAAAGAAGTTGAAGAAAGTTTTGTCCATCCATCCTTTTATAGGGTACATCATTCTCATCTGATCAATACAGATCATATCACCAAGTTTTATAAAATGGATGGTGGTTATGTCGTGATGTCTGACGGCGCACAGATCAATATCTCGCGCAATAAAAAAGACGCGTTTTTTGGGTTTCTGAAGCAAGGGTGAGATCGTAAAATTCCACCTGATCATTTAAACCGTAATTACGCATCGCGCTGATTTGCAGTCAACAAAGTCTGTACAAGTAATCTAACTTTCGAGCATAGCGGTATGATCAGCGATACTTACAACAACGGCCTACTTTATGCTAGCCAAAATTGCTTTTAGCACATTTGGATTTGCTCCCATTCCAAAATGACTTGAACTAACTTCTAGATTTATGGAATCTTCATCCGTTTCCTTATCTCGGCATGCTTCCCACGGAACAATACCATCCATCTTAGAGAAGATAGCCATCGATGGCATTGTCGTTTTGGATGCAAGTCGCTTGACTAATGTATGATCAACATCGTCGGTATTGAGCAAATCAAATACCCACTTTGCATTATTGGGCACTAAAACGTCACCAAATGGAGATCCGATGGTCACTACTTTTGCAATAAGGTCCGGCCGTTGATGGCACAACTCTCGACTGAAAAGCCCACCCATACTCCAACCAATAAGGATGACCTTTTGGTTATGCTTTTCCTTTATAAATGCTAATTTTGAACCAAGTTCAGGAAGTTTTTCCATTTTACCTAGGTTGATACCCATCTGCCAGCCGTAAACGATGAAGCCTTTCTTTTCTAAAAACTTTCGCAGTATAATTGTCCAAAAATCCGAAGTCAAAAGACCAGGAACGACCATGACAACCCTACCATTTCCTTCAGCGGATGATGCTGACAATAGTAAAAATATAAACCCTCGTATTGTCTCAAAAAAGGATCGGATCGCTTCAGTATACAATAGAAGCTTGCTGGGTTTTTTGATTACTTTTTCCATTTTTAGATTCTTGATTTTATCCAATCAGCAGTATATCTTATCACTTCGGCACTATTCGTTTCATTGAAAATTTCATGGTAAGCGCCTTCCCATATTCTTAGTGTTTTATCCGCTACCGCAGCTTGGGCAAAGAGTAGTTTTGAGCCTTCGGGGTTGGTGATTTTGTCATCTGATCCATGCATGACGAGTATGGGATAATCAAAATGCTTAAATTTGCTTTTAGCATCTTTTATCGCATTAACAAGTGCCAAACCTAGGCCTGCTTTGACGCCATCTAATGTGATCAGTGGATCCGTTTTGTATACTTCTACTTGATCCAAGTCCCTTGATATACTATAAGGATTGACAGCTGGCGCTTTTAAGTGTGGAAATAATTTTCCCATTACTTTTACCGCTGGGATCGCATATGGCGGTACATCTTTACCTAATTCAAGGGCGGCGCCTGATAGTACAACACCTTTGACGTCTTCTCTAAACCTAAATTGTAAAAAATGCACGACGACTAACCCGCCCATACTATGACCCAAAATAAAAAATGGGATACCTTGCGGAATCGTCCGATACACATTTTCGACATCTTGTCTATATTCGTCTATGTCCTTAATGATGTTTTTTGGTCCGGTGGATTGTCCATGTCCCCTTAGATCGAAAGTATAAACATCCATATTTTGGTTGTTCAGAAATGTAGCTAGAGGAGCATATCTTTCACAGTGTTCATGTAAGCCGTGGACGATAAGAATACTTGCTTTGGGACTTCGAACAAGATAATTTTTAGTGTATAGTTCTATAGTTTTTCCTGATTTGATCATGCTGTAAATCGATTTGTAGGAAGAAATGTAAAAAGACAAAAGTACAATACCTGTTTGTCAGATATGTACTTTTGTCATGTTTGTAGCCTTTAGTTTAGCTTCTTGCAGAAGCAACCAGTAAGCAATAATTATTTCTTCATAAAAGAGAAACTAACTAATTCACTTTCCTTGATTGTTTTAGTTGAATCTTTGATAGCTTTCATAGATGCTGACTGCATAACTTGCGTATTGTCACGAAGTACTTTTGTCGTTTCATTAAATACATCTTTGCCAATATTCAACACTTTCTTACCAGCTTTACCATAAATACTTGCGATAGCCTTCGATGATTGAATAGAATTGTCAAGTAAAATACTACCTGCTTTTGAAATGATTTTAGATGTTTTTTTACCAGTCTTGATTACATTGTTGAGGGTCGAGTTTTTAGTCATTTCTTCAAATGTTTCCGAGACATTTTCTACTACTTTATTAACTTCTTTTTTGGCTTTGTTGACCAAAGATGTTGGTTTTGTAACTTTATTAACTACTTTCTTTGCTACTTTAGGTAAGGCAAGGTCACTGCCTAATTTCTCCATAGTTGCAGCCGTTTTCTTAACCTTAGTAGCAGTTACAGCTACTTTCTTGCCTACTGCTTTAGTTACAACTGCTTTTTTAGCTATGACTATACCTTCAACTTTCGTTGCTACTTTAGCTGTTGCTCGCGCTCTAGCTGTCGTTGGTTTTGCAGCCTTAACAGATGGCTCGATAGTTTTTGTTTCTACGTTACTTGTTACGTTTTCCATTATGAATATTTTTTAATTTTAATGTTTAATGAGACAAAGATAGTGTAGGTAAGTTACAGAAAAGTTACAAGTATTTTTCCTTGTAACTTTTTTAATGTAAGTTTGATTAAAATTGGATGATTTAGCAGTTGAAGCGCAATTGGTACCTATGCGAGGAAGCTTTGTTGGCTTAGCAATGACTACTGTACCGCCATAATTTCATTGTACAGTTTTTGCGTCTCGGGCAGTGGTTTGAGGGCCATCTCTTCCCAGAGCACTTTTTCACAAACTTGATAAGTCTTCATAGCCATAGGTCGATTCCCTTTTGAAAAGAAGGCAGCCATTTGAATTCTGTAGGCATCTTCCCACGCTACATCGACAAGTAGGGCTTCTTGGCATATTTGGATGCTTTCAACAGGGTTTACGGTCAGTAGTAATTCTGCCAATGACATACTAGCATTCAAAAACATCAATTGCAGTCTTTCCCGCTCATCGGCCGACCAGTCTTCAAATATTCTATCTGGCAGAAACGGTCCGTGATGGATTGACATGGCTGCCTGAAATGCATCTATAGCCAAGGCACCATCTGACTGCATATGCTTAATTCCAATGGAAACTAATGACTCAAAGGCTATAGCATCTATCCAAATATCATCGGTAATCAATCTATAGGTATGCCCCAAACGTTCGATAAAAGTTGCTTCCGCATGAGATTTTCGTTCTGGTTCCAACGCTTTATTTATACCATGAAGCGCTACTTTAAATCCTTTATCATCGATATCGTCTTCCCATAACCTATCCATAATTTGTTCTTTGTGCATCGCTTTTCTATTGCGAGCCATCAGCATAAATTGGAGTAGTTGGATACTTTTATCCCTTTTCCATGCTTTTGCGGAGATTTTGTGCTTATGGACATATACTTCAAAGTTGCCCAAGGTCAAGATGACTACACTGGCATCATTTCTTCGCTGCATTATGTCATCTATGGGAGATGCCACGATTATCCTTTGATTTTTTTAGCAGGCGTTAACGCGTCTAATTTCTTTTGTAGCTCCTCCATCTGGCTTGATAGATGATCTAATTTCTCAATGATATCTGATTTGGAAGGGTGCAGTATGCCGTCAAATTCTTTTTTGGTGCCAGTGATCGTATCGTCTATTTTTTGGCCTACGCGATCGCTGATCTGATGGAATTGCTCTTGGATTTGTTCTTGAAATTGAGCTGCTTGTTTTTTTGGATCTTTGATGGAGTCCAATACTAGTTTTGGTGTTGCTGCTGCCATTTTTTTCCAGAAGTCAAAACTCTTTGAAATAATACCTTTTTGTTCGGCATCTGGTTTGTCCTCGACCGCTTGCATTGTCATTGTAGTCAGTTTAGTTTGAACAAAACTCTGGGCATCTTCAAATTTTGAAAATCGGACTTCATCACCTGACTGTACGTGTCTTATATTGCCACGCCACTCGATGTTCGGTTCGCCTTCTTCAGTGTCGAATATTTTTTGGGACAATCGTAAAACGAATGATGCTGTTTCTTCTTTTTTGGCTGCCATAAAAATCCTAGTGTTAAAAACGTTTCGATTGATTACAAAGGTATTAAAATAAAATGAATCAGTGTCGGTAGAACAAAATGTCGCCCCTTTGGGGCTGTAGTAGACGCATCTTCTGTTCTGTTTACGTTGTCGTACCGTTTTAAGAGCCACTCTGGGACGGCTAACTTGTTTGCTATAAGCCCCAGCGGGGCGACATTATGGTAATAAAAGACATACAAGGAAACTTAGCCCCATCGGGGCGACATTTTAGAAGTGCCAAGGGAAATGCATCGCAAGCACAAAGTGTCGCCCCTCTGGGGCTAGGGCAAGTTGGAGTTGTTTCAGGTTTACCAAAGTGTCGCCCCTCTGGGGCTGTATTGAGCGTAATCGTTAAGGAGATGTGCGCACATCTGCAGCTAGCTTGGTTGTAAAGAATCCCATCGGGGCGACATTTTTACAACGCCAAGGAAATGCATCGCAAGAACATAGTGTCGCCTTTCTATGGCTGTAGTAGACGTCATCTTCTGTTCTTTTTGCACCGAGACGACTAAGTTGTTTGATATAAGCCCCAGCGGGGCGACATTATGGTAAGAAAAGACATATAAGGAAACTTAGCCCCATCGGGGCGACATTTTAAACCTGCCAAGGAAAAAGCATCGCAAAATCTCGATTTCCGGGTAAACTATAAAAAGCCTCCGAATAATCCTCTAGTCATAAAATTCGAATAAATATTTCTCATCGAAAGCAATATCAAAATCGTTAAGTAATTCTAGATATTCTTCCCTGAAGGTTTTTTTTCGGTGATGATCTTCTTGGTTCATAATATAATTTATCACAGTATCCCGCTCGCTTTTTGCATATGAAAATGCACCATATCCCGTTTGCCATTGAAATTGACCCTTTACAAATTTCTGTTCGTTGATCCAGCCGCTACTACTAGATTTTACAGCACTCATAAAATCTGCTATGCAGGTGCTCACAGGCATACCAAACAAAATATGAACATGATCTTTCCAGCCACCTACTGCTAATGATACAGCACCTTTCTTAGTAATGATGCCTGAAATGTATTGGTGTAGGTTATCGCGCCAATCCTTTGTGATTATGTTCTCTCTGTATTTTACGACAAATACGGCATGAATTGTTATTTGGGTATAGGTGTTTGCCATGTTATAATTATGCTTTACGTTTAAAAATATAGTGAATATAGAGTTATTTTATCATTTATAGAGATAACATAAAAAAAATGCATGGTAAGAACAAAATGTCGCCCCTCTGGGGCTAGGACATGTTGGGGTTGTTCTAGTTTACCAAAGTGCCGCCCCGCTGGGGCTATATTGAACGTAATCGTCAATGCGATTTGCGTATATCTGCAGCTAACATGCAAGCTATAAGCCCCATCGGGGCGACATTTTAAACGTGCAAAGGAAAAAGCATCGCAAGAACAAAGTGTCGCCCCTCTGGGGCTAGGCAAGTTGGAGTTGTTTCTAGTTTACCAAAGTGTCGCCCCTCTGGGGCTAGGGCAAGGTGGGGTTGTTTCTAGTTTACCAAAGTGTCGCCCCTCTGGGGCTGTGGTAGACGTCATCTACAGTTCTTTTTACGCCGTAGTGGCGTTTTAAGAGCCCCACCGGGGCGGCTAACTAGTTTGCTATAAGCCCCATCGGGGCGACATTATGCTAAGAAAAGACATACAAGCAAACTTAGCCCCATCGGGGCGACATTCTAAACATGCCAAGGAAATGCATCGCAGGAACAAAGTGTCGCCCCTCTGGGGCTAGGGCTAGGTGGGGTTGTTTCGTTTACCAAAATGTCGCCCCTCTGGGGCTGTAGTAGACGTCATCTACAATTCTTTTTACGCCGTAGTAGCGTTTTAAGAGCCCCACCGGGACAGCTAACTTGTTTGCTATAAGCCCCATCGGGGCGACATTATGGTAAGAAGACTCACGTGACTATCCTTAGCCCCATCGGGGCGGCATTTTAAAAAAACCTAGTAAATACATCACAAGAAAAAAGTGTCGCAATTGGGACGGCTAACTTGTTTGCTATAAGCCCCAGCGGGGCGACATTATGGTAAGAAAAGACATATAAGGAAACTTAGCCCCATCGGGGCGACATTTTAAACCTGCCAAGGAAAAAGCATCGCAAGAACAAAGTGTCGCCCCGAAGGGGCTAGGGCAAGTTGGAGTTGTTTCTAGTTTACCAAAGTGCCGCCCCGCTGGGGCTGTAGTAGAGGTTATTCTGTACTTTTTGCGTTGTCGTACCGTTTGAAGAGCCACTCTGGGACGGCAAACTTGTTTGCTATAAGCCCCAGCGGGGCGACCTCATGGTAAGAAAAGAAATATAGTGAAACCGAGCCCCATCGGGGCGACATTTTAAACGTGCCAAGGAAAAAGCATCGCAAGAACAAAATGTCGCCCCTCTGTGGCTGTATTGAGTGTAATCGTTAAGGCGATGTGCGCACATCTGAAGCTAGCTTAGTTGTAAAGAGCCCCATCGGGGCGACATTTTAAACATGCAAGGAAATGCATCGCAGGAACAAAGTGTCGCCAAGCTGGGGCTGATTTGAGCGTAATCGTCAGAGCGATTTGCGCAGATCTGCAGCTAGCTTATATGTTATAAGCCCCATCGGGGCGACATTATGGCAAGAAGACTTTTCCGCTTGAGTTGTCAATACCCTACTTTTAAAACAAAGTGCATTTTGTTACACACACTTCAAAAAACAATTTTATATATTTACATTTTATTCATTTATTTCTATTACACATCTCATCAATATGATTAGTAAAATTTTGGAAAATCTTGTGAAAGAAAATCTTACGCCAATCTCCGGAATGGATGCTGCATTTTTATATACCGAAACGCCCACGAGCCCTATGAATATTGGTTCTGTGGTGATCATCGAAGGATCAATTGATTTTAAAACTTTTAAAGATACTGTTCATTCTCGAGTGCATCTTTTCGAAAAACTAAGACAGCGGCTTATCTACGTTCCATTTTCAATTGACTATCCTTATTGGGTTGATGATCCAAATTTTGATTTAGATCTACATATTAAGCATATCGCATTGCCGCAAACGGGAAGTTGGAAAGAATTGCGAAAGACGGCATCACAAATATTTTCTGAGCCACTTGATCAGAATAGGCCTTTATGGTCGATGGTTTTTGTTGAAGGCATCGATAATGTGCCACAAGTACCCAAAGGTTCGGTGGCTGTCATTTCAAAAATCCATCACGTAGCTGTCGACGGGGTAGGGGGAGCTGGATTGTTAAGTTTATTTTTAGATCTTACACCTGAGATTAAAGAAATACCGGCACCGCAGCCTTACAAGCCCGAACCATTACCCAATGATCTGCAGCTCATAGCCAGTAGCACGATGAGTTTTGCAAAAGATCCGCTTAAGTTTCCTAAGTTGATCAGTGAGACTATAAAATCTACCGTCAAAGCTGGATTTATAACCAAAATGCAGCGGATGGATTTACCAACTGCACCATTTACTGCTCCTTCAACGCCGTTGAATGGTTTAATTTCACCGGTACGAAAATGGAACAGTGCCATCATTTCATTAGAAAGAGTGCAGCATATCAAAAATACCATGAAGACGACAGTAAATGACGTGTTATTGGGTATTTGCTCTGGTGCTTTGCGTCGATACCTCTTAGAGAAAGGCAAATTGCCTGAGAAATCGCTCGTTTCGCTAGTACCTATTTCGACCAGAAATAAGGATGAAGATAGCCAAGGAAATCAACTCTCTGCGATGTTGGTTCAGATTGCAACCAATGTGGAAGATCCTATTGAGCGTTTAGAAACCATCCATGAAAATAACAACAAAGGCAAAACATATCAAGGTGCTGTTGGAGCAAAAACGCTATCTGGCATGGCCAATGTAATACCCTTCGGGATAGCCAATCAAGCAGCTCGACTGTACTCTAGGTATAAGATTTCAGAATTCCACAAGCCGATTTTTAATGTGGCTATCACCAATGTTCCAGGCCCGCAAATGCCTTTATATATCAATGGTCATAAGATGTTGTCTGTTATGGGTGCAGCGCCTATCATCGATGGGATGGGGCTTATTATTACCATATTG
>JANMMV010000328.1:0-7060 GCA_031373565.1 Saprospiraceae bacterium | reverse complement strand
CGAATATCCTGCAAAAACACCCGTCGGGGTGGCTATTGCTGTATTGATGCCTATAAGTTCACCTTTGCTATTGACAAGTGCACCACCGCTGTTACCAGGATTGATAACTGCATCGGTTTGAATGAAATCCTCTATTTTCTTATTACTTTCAATGACGTCAAGAGATCGTCCTTTAGCACTCACAATTCCAGCTGTCACGGTCGACGTGAGATATCCAAATGGATTACCGACAGCGAGCACCCACTCTCCCACCTGCACAGCATCGGAGTCCCCAAAGTCAATCGGCGTTAAATGCTTTGCACCTTCGATTTTGATAACGGCAAGATCGGTAGTAGCATCAGTACCTATTTTGGTAGCTCTGTATTTTTTGCCATCTGACAACATGACTGTCAATTTATCTGCAAATCCCACCACGTGGTTGTTCGTCACAATGTATCCTTCTGTATTCAAGACCACTCCAGAACCAGTACCGTTTTTAGGTTGTTGATAGAAATTGTTTCCAAAAAAATCCCCTCCAAAAAAATCAGCAAATGGATCAATATTGCGTTGCTTTCTCTGTTGACTCACCAGCTCTGCACTTTCTTCAGCAAAAATATGCACAACAGATGGGGTGGATTTCTTAGCAGCGTCAACAAAATCGGTTGTTGGCAGCACGCTACTAGGCGTACTATTCATACTTACTAAGGTGGCCTGTGGGTGATTTTCCGCCGTGGAAATGTGTCTCGGCGATAATTGTAGTCCACAAAAAACTACAAGACCTCCTACAGCACCTGCTCCTAAAAATTGAAAAAATGTCTTCATTTGTCCTTGGTTAGTTTAAAAGTAATAACGCTTTTTTCAAAAGTGTAGTTATTTCAACAACTACTTTTAACATAATCTTAACTCAGCTAAGCCGTTCATTACTAGCATGTTAAAACAGCCAAAAATGCATGATCGTGACATAATATTGGCAATATTTATTTTATTTATTAACTTTATGTCACTTTATGTGAGACTTTACGTGGTAAACGCCGTCATAATTTACAAATTAACAAATCTTAAAAATTAGATTTAGGTTGATAGTTAATCTCCTTAACCCCGTCATAACTAATCGCTCGCTCAATCAAATGAGTGATGAGGAAGCCGTAAGTCTTTATATTGAATCCCAAAATGTCAGCTATTTCAATCTTTTGTATGACCGATATAATGACAAAGTGTACGCTAAATGTATCTCGATGCTCAAAGACGATGATAGAGCTGAAGATGCAACCCAAGAAATTTTTGTCAAAATATTATTGAGTCTCTCAAAATTTGGTGGTAAATCGAAGTTTTCTACGTGGATGTACTCTATAACTTACAACTTCTGTATAGATAGTATCCGTAAGAACAACAAAGATATGACAACACCATTTGAAGAAAGTAGAATGGATGTGGAGGACGATAGTCTTTTCGAATCGGAAATATTAGAAATCAGTGTCAGTCGACTCAAAGAAGTTCTTGACGAGATTAACGCTGACGATAAGAGTATCCTAATGATGAAATATCAAGATGATATGAGTATCAGGGATATGAGCGATGTACTATCAAAAAGTGAAAGCGCTATCAAAATGCAAATTCTAAGAGCTAAAGAAAGATTTTTAAAAATTTATCATGCCAAGTATGAAGAAGTCTACTCGTAATTGTAAAAATGTAAAATTATGGATAATAATTTCAAAGAATTAGAGAAACTGGCGATTCAGAATCGTTTGCGGCCACAAGAAGAAACCAAAAAGAAAATAAATGCCAATATTCATTTTTTTGGCTTTGTAAGTTCGATCTTGGACGTTTATCTCCCGAAGATAGGAAGCGTAATTATGTCATTTCAGACGCCCGATAATCATACAAGATCGGATAAATCAAAGTACCCAAATCAAAAATAAATGAATTTATTTACACTCATGTTTGGTGAGCAGATACAAGCTGCTTTAGCGGAAATGGTCGTTGGTATGTTATCAGCAATCCCGAAGGTAATAACCGCTATTATTTTAATCTTAGTAGGTAGCATTGTGGCACGGATAGTAAAAACATTCTTATCCAAGGTACTCGCAAATCTTGCTATCGACGCATTCGGCAATAAGATAAATGATATCGATATCCTTGCAAAAAATAATGTACAGATCAAACTATCTGCCCTGATCGGGAAGATAGTACATTTTATGATCATGCTTATATTTGTGATGGCAGCAGTGGGATCACTAGATATGCCGGTCCTTGCTACCTTGATTCAGGATTTCATCAAATTTGTGCCTAATCTTATTGCCGCTTTTATCATACTAGTAGCAGGTCTTCTATTAGCTGACACACTTAAAAACCTGGTCACCTCCACCTGTAAGTCACTAGGCATGCCTTCGGCATCTATTATAGGCTCCTTCGTTTTCTATTTTGTAATGATCAATATCTTGATCGTTTCACTATCGCAGGCACACATCGATACTGACTTTTTTGCTCAGAATATTTCGATCATCATCGCAGGAGGAGTTTTAGCTTTTTCGATAGGTTATGGTTTTGCTTCAAAAGATCTCGTCGCCTCATTTCTGGCTTCGTACTATACTAAGGATCGAATCAATATTGGGGACAAAATCACAATAAATCATGTAACAGGCGTAGTTGTAAGTCTTGACAAATCATCTGTCGTCGTAGACACTGGCGATAGAAACGTCATAATACCACTCAATAAAATACTGAAAGAGAACATCGAGATCTATCATTGATATACCCTATAAGCCAGATTATCATACTACATTTTTAACTTTTAAACCTTATTTTTATGCTTATGAAGAATTTTTTCACTTTACTTTTTATTTTTACAATTGGAATATCTAGCGCTCAAACGCTAGAAGAACTTAAAACTCAGAAAGCGGCTATCGAAACTCAATTAACGCCTATTAAGGCAGAAACTGACAAGTTGTTGGGTGAGATTGATGCGCTTAACGGGAAGATTTCAGCTTTCCCAGGATGGTACAATGGTTCATTCGGGACTTTGGGTGCTAACTTTATCGGCAGATCTAACTGGTTTGCAGCTGGAGCTAACGCTGATGCAAAAATTGCGAATATCATGGGAAGCTTCAACGGTTTTGCAAACAAACTAGCTGACAAATATTTCTGGCGTAATGCAGGAAGTATCAATTTAGGATGGCAAAGATTAAGAGCTACCGCAGACAGCAAGAATGGTTTTGAGCCATCAGCCGACGTATTCAACGTTACTTCATTGTTTGGTTACAAAATAAATAGTAAGTTGGCTGCTTCTGCACTGGGTGAATTCCGTACATCGGTTATCGAAAAAGCCTTTAATCCTGCCTATTTGGATCTTGGTGCTGGATTAACTTACACACCCATCAAAAATCTGATCCTAGTTTTTCACCCAATAAACTATAACTTCATTTTTGCAAAGGATGCTGCTAAGTTTACACCTTCCTTAGGTTGTAAAGTAGTGGGAGATTACAACACAAATCTTTATAAAGGTCTTAAATGGAGATCAAATATATCGGGATTTTTTAGCTACAAAGATCAAACACCTTCATTACATAATGGTACTTGGACAAACTGGTTCGGTTTCAACCTATGGAAAGGCATCGGTGTAGGTATCGAGCACGGCCTAAGAATGAGTGAGCAAGAAGGTGTTCAGCTCGTCTCCAAAAGCAATACTCAATCCTATTATGTAGTAGGATTGTCTTACTCGTTGTAAGCATCTGAGATAGCAACTAAGGTTGTTTTTGAAATTTTGAAAGCGGTACCTTCGTAAAGATTGTATCGCTTTTTTATTTGCATTTTTGAATATTACTGAAATAAGTTGACGCCAAATTCAATAGCAAATCTCCTAAATAGCAAAGAGCCCACTTATTTTGTAAGAGAGCCCTTTGACTTCATTTGGTAGGAATATGCGGATTATCGTCTTGGTTAAGACTATCAATTATGGCTTAGCTGGAACGATCCAACCTAACTTATCTTCAATTGTGCGATTACGGATCCCGTTTATCGTATTTTTTAACATCGTACTAATCGGTGTAACGGTAGCATCCATATTCATTTCTTGATCTTTGTATTGAATAAGGGAGACTTGGGCAATCACTGCTGCAGTTCCTGACCCAAATACCTCTGTCAAAGATCCATCTTTTGAAGCTGCCACTATCTCGTCAATATTGATCGGTCTTTCTGTTACTTTGTATCCACGATCCTGGAGAAGCTCAATAATACATTTTCGGGTGATACCGTCTAATATAGCGCCGTCGAGATTTGGTGTAAGGATTTCGTCATTGATCACAAAGAAGATATTCATCGTACCTACTTCTTGGATGTATTTCTTGTGGATACCATCAAGCCACATTACTTGATCAAATCCCTTCTTTCTAGCTTCAGATGCAGGATAAAGCGAAGCGGCATAATTGCCACATGTTTTTGCTTCGCCGACACCGCCGACTACGGCTCTAACATAATCATCTTGTGCATATAACTTCACTGGCTGGCTGTAATATGGACCCACAGGCATCACAAAAATGATAAACTTATAGGTTTCCGAAGCCTTCACTCCTATCGTTTCGTCAGTCGCAAACATGAATGGTCTAATATACAAAGCAGAACCAGCTGCTGGCGGAATCCATGCCTTCTCCATATCTACCAACGTATGAATAGCTTGCAGAAATAAATCTTGTGGAATCTCTGGCATACACATCCGTCTCGCAGAAGCATTCAATCTTTTTGAATGAAGTTCTGGGCGAAATAGAAGGGCGTTTCCGTCAGCATCACGAGTAGCTTTCATTCCTTCAAATATGGACTGACCATAATGCCAAGCCATATTTCCAGGGTGTATTGCTAAGGGAGCAACAGGTTGGATGGAAAAATTTGTCCATTCACCATCAATAAAATCAGCAACAAACATGTGGTCAGAAAAAATCTTTCCAAAAGGAATGTTGTCAAAGTCAAGACTTGATAAATGGCTGTGTTTTGTGCGGGTAACGTCAAAAACGTAGTGCATAGGAACTTTTTTTGAATGGATGATGAATAAGGCATATAACCTTTGTTGACCAGGCTTCTATACCATGTGACCTATACGTTAATCTGTTGATGACAAAAGGGTCAAAAAATTGATTAACTTTGTGGTACAAAATTACTACATTATTTATAATATTCTTTAAAGTGGAATTTTTTTTCATGATTTCGAACATTATTTTTTTATTTTTGAATTTGTAAAATATAATTTTGAATGTTTTTAAAACGCGACATACTTTTTGACATTCCGCAAAACGATACTTCTTCCTTACAAATACAAGGTAAAGGTGCTAAAAACTTAGTTGTGATTTGTTCTACTTCGGACTTTAACGAAGAAGCCAAATTATTACTCAAAAACATTATGAAAGCGGTAAGTCACGATTTTGTCGAAGATATTTTTGTAGTTACTGTCAATAATGGATCAAAAATACTACTAAATGAACTAGGATTTCACTATCGAAATGCCGTCATATTTGGATTGAAGCCCCAGGAAATCGGTATCAATATCGAGCACGTACAAAACCATCTCTTACGACTTGACGATTTTCAATTTATCTTTTCTCAATCATTAAAAGAGGTAGGCACCAATCAAACCTACAAAACGGCTCTCTGGAAAAACCTTCAATCTATGTTTGCATCTTAAATCCTACACTACTTATGTCAATACCTACGCTTACATTTGCTACATCCAATTTACATAAACTTGAAGAAATCAGGTTAATTCTCCCGAATCATCAAATATTAGGTTTGAAAGATATTGGGATTGATGTTGATATTGAGGAAACTGGGGATACATTAGAAGAAAATGCGCTTATCAAAGCACAATTTCTATATAACCAAGTTCGTAATATTGCGCTTTCCGAAGATACTGGTCTCGAAGTTTTCGCACTAAATGGGGCGCCTGGTGTTCATACAGCAAGATATGCCGGCGATGACCGAGATCCAGTGAAAAACATGGAAAAACTACTCCATTCATTAAATGGAATCGATAACAGAAATGCACAATTCAGGACGATCATTGCTATGGTTGATGAATCTGGTGTCCGATATTTTGAAGGAATTGTAAAAGGAACTATAGCCTTTGAGATTTCTGGAACTGAAGGTTTTGGATATGATCCTATCTTTATTCCGGAAGGCTATAACGAGACATTTGCTCAGTTATCTTCTGATATTAAACGCAACATTAGCCACAGAGCTAGAGCAGTTTCGGCTTTAGTAAAATTCCTTACCTAAGTAATAGATCAATAATAAACAAGCTACCAAATATCACACTTGCTATGCCGTTCGTCGTAAAGAAAGCTAGATTGATTTTTGACAAATCCGTTGGCGTTACCAAGCTATGTTGATAAATCAAAAGTGAAACAAAAAAGCAAAAACCTAGGATAGCTAACCACACTAGATTGTCAAATTGCTGTTGTGATAGATAAACAGCTACTCCTAGAAGTACAGCTGTTGCCAAATGTAGAAATCGAGATAAGATTAATGATCTCTTTGCACCTAAGATCACCGGTATCGATTTGAGAGAATGTGATCTATCAAAATCTTGGTCTTGCAACGCATAAATGATATCAAAACCTGAAACCCAACAAAGTACTGCTCCGCCCATTAACAAAGTGATAAAACCTACATGTCCAGTCACCGCCATATAAGCCCCGACAGGTGCCAACGCCAAACCTAAACCCAGTATGATGTGGCACAGTGGCGTGAATCTTTTGGTGTAAGAATAACCAAGTATAATTAGCAAGGCAACTGGGCTCAAATAAAAGCACAGTGGGTTGATAAAGTAGGTAGTCAAAACAAACAATATTGTATTAATAAATACAAAAGATACTGCCCCGTTTGAAGATATCACTCCACTCGGTATCTCTCTGATCTTGGTTCTAGGGTTGACACTGTCGATATCACGATCTAGGTACCTATTGAATGCCATAGCCGCGCCGCCCACCTGGTACTGGCGCACGTTCTGGCCTGACAGCCACACCGCGCTGCCCGACGCCGAAATGGCCGTGAACACGGAGCGCGTGTTGGCGCCGGCCACCATGTCGGCCATGCGCCC
>JANMMV010000119.1:0-2603 GCA_031373565.1 Saprospiraceae bacterium | reverse complement strand
AAGGACTTAGATTGATCGAGCTTGCCCTTCAGTATGATCTATATCTTCATCATCTTACGGAGATCATTGCTCGTCCGGGCAAACCTGTTGAGCGTTTGTTGATAAGCCTGACAAATCGTAAAACTGCCGATCCTTCCAAAGATAGTTTGACTGTATATGGGCTAGAAGGTAGCGAATATAGCGATGATTATAAGGCATTGACTAGTGCATTTTATTTGGGTATGTGATGTTTGATCATTAGATCAATTTGTACATTTCTCAAATGATTACCGCTAATCACGGTTATTTGATCTATCCTATTTTTTCCAATGCTCTTGTTCCATAACTGTTTTTGGGACAACGAAAACTGTTTTTGAGACAACGAAAACTGTTTTTGATAATCATGGAATTGACTAGATCGGATATAATTGCCTTATTTAATTGATAAATGCGATTTTTAGAACTTTAGCGAGCCATATTTTAGATTGCTGTTAAACATTTTTATAGCCAAACTATTGTTGTTTCGATTCCTAATTTGTACATTTGTAAGCTTTGATGAGTATAATTTATGTAATTGCAGTAATGGCAAAATTATATTTTAATCGGCGCTTTTTTTCAGTTATATTATTTATTAGATTTGTTGTTTATGTGCACATTTGCAGAATTAAAATTTCAACAAATTACCTATTTTGATAACAATAAAGCAGATATGCACCAATATTTAGTACAAAATATCCAACAAAACTGATTTATATGGATCCTACAAATGTTACAGATGCAGAATACTATCACAAGGTAGTTGATTGCCAGTATGCTTGCCCAGCCCATACGCCAGTCCCAGAATATATTAGGCTCGTTGCGGCAGGTAAATTTACAGAAGCATATATGGTCAACTGGGAGTCAAATGTTTTTCCAGGTGTCTTAGGTCGCACATGTGACCGTCCATGTGAGCCCGCATGTAGGCGTGGAAGAATCGATGAAGAGCCAGTAGCGATCTGTAGATTGAAACGAGTAGCAGCGGACAATAAAGGCGACATATCTCATCTTTTGCCTGATATTCCATCTATCAAAAATGGAAAAAAAATTGGCATCATAGGAGCTGGTCCTGCTTCACTGACAGTGGCACGAGATTTAGCACCTTTAGGTTATGAAATCCACATTTATGATGAGAACGGAACTGGTGGGGGCATGATGCGCAGCCAAATTCCTTCTTTTAGATTGCCAGCAAACGTACTAGATGAAGAAGTAAATCAAATCTTAGATCTAGGCATCATAACTCAGTTCAACTACAGAGTTGATAGTATGAAGGCGATGCTCGACAAGAGTTATGATGTGGTATTTGTTGGCACTGGTGCACCAAAGGGAAGAGATCTGTGGATTGAAGGTCGCGAAGAAGGTAAAGCTAATTTCCATATAGGTATCGAGTGGTTAGCAAGTGTGGCATTTGAACATACGCACAAGATAGGGAGAAGGGTCATCGTCCTAGGTGGTGGAAATACCGCTATGGATTGTTGTCGAACAGCACGTAGACTTGGTGGGGAAGAAGTTAAGGTTTTAGTTCGAAGTCCATTCGATGAGATGAAAGCTTCTCCATGGGAAAAAGAAGACGCTATGCATGAAGATATACCGATTATCGATAACCATGTACCGAAACGATTCATATTGAGTAATGGTCGGTTGACCGGGATTGCTTTTGACCGTGTAACACCACAAATGATTGACGGTAAGCGCAAGTTGGTTTCCACAAATGAAGCAGAAGTGATCATCGAATGTGATGATGTTTTGATCGCAATTGGTCAAGAAAATACATTTCCTTGGATCGAGCGAGATTTAGGAATCGCTTTTGACGAATGGGGAATGCCGATGGTGGATTCACAGACATTTTCGTCAACCAATAGTAAAGTATTTTTTGGTGGAGATGCAGCGCTGGGGCCTAAAAACATAATAACAGCTGTTGCTCAAGGACACGAAGCTGCGGTCTCGATAGATCTTTTTCTACGTGGTGAAAGTATCAAAAATAGACCTGCACCACATACCAAGCTTTTCAGTACCAAGATGGGTATCCATGAGTGGGCTTTTGATAATCAAGTCACTACGGATGCAAGATTTATAGTACCGCAGGCAGACAAAGCCTTAACGCTTGCTAATCGAAAGCTAGAGGTTGAGCTTGGCTATGATACGACAGTTGGTTATCACGAAGCACAGCGATGTTTCAATTGCGATGTACAGACAGTCTTCACCGATAATAAATGTATTGAGTGCGACGCCTGCATGGATATTTGTCCTACAACTTGCATTACTTTCACGTCAAATGAAGATGACGAACAAGCTTTGAGAGATAAACTGCTGGTTCCAGCCATGAACCTTTTCCAAGACCTGCTTGTATCAGGACCCTTGAAAACGGGTAGGGTGATGGTGAAAGATGAAGATTTATGTTTGCATTGTGGTTTATGCGCTGAAAGATGCCCTACGGCCGCATGGGATATGCAGAAATTTTTATATAATACTGCCAAGGCAGGTCATTCTTGTAATGTATGAGTGGAGTAAATGATTTTGCGCCCGCTTTGCGAAATAGGTATACGTGCATTGCGACGAAGGCAAAGATTGCCGCAGGAGTCAAAAAG
>JANMMV010000326.1:0-10483 GCA_031373565.1 Saprospiraceae bacterium | reverse complement strand
AATACAGAATCAGCGTTCTACAAAAAAATTGAATCACATGCTACTTTAAAAAGTTTGATGCCTCAATTTGTGGGACTAGATCCTGATAATCATATCATGGTTATGGAAGATCTGGGCGACTCGAAAGATTTTTCCTTTCTCTATGACCTGAAAATCAAATTGAGCAGTGATGACATAGCATCATTATCGAGCTATCTAGACATGTTACACAGTAATTTTTATAATCCTGACGGTGATCCATCTTTTTCAAATACCAAAATGAAGAAGCTTAATCACGAGCACATGTACGTTTACCCGTTTTTAGAAAACAATGGATTTGACTTGGATCAGATGACACTTGGACTGCAGGAATATGCCATGAAGTACAAAACAGATGACGCATTAAAATCTGAAGTAAATCAGATCGGCGATCGATATTTGTCTCAGGGTAACTATCTGTTGCATGGAGATTTTTATCCTGGCAGCTGGCTCTCTACCGTTGACGGTATTAAAATCATCGATCCTGAATTTTGTTTTTACGGACTTCGGGAGTTTGATGTTGCCGTATTCACAGCCCATCTTATCCTATCTCAACAAGACCAGTCCATTATTGATCTTATTCCCGTTTATTATGAAAGTTATGACGAATTGGATGGTAGCTTGATCCATAAGCTGGCGGGTATTGAGATCATGAGGAGATTAATCGGTTTGGCGCAATTGCCTTTAAAAATAGATCTTGCCACAAAAACAGCATTACTAAATAGAGCTTATCAGATGATAAAACCATAAACTATGAGGTACTTTTTCAGTATTTTGTTTTTCACGATACTTTCAATCATTGAGTCAAACGCCCAAACCAAAATATGGTTTGATACAGATATTATGATCGGCATGCCAGATAAAGAAGCGCGTGAAGTAGATGATGGTATTACCCTAATCATGGCCCTCAAGCAAAAGAATCTCCAAATCGTTGGGATCAGCCACATCACTTATGTAGATTACGGATATACTGTTGTCCAAAAAATACTGAATTGGCACCACCGAGGACCTGCGATACCAGTATATAAAGGATCCAATCTTGCCAATGACTTAGGTACTGAAAATGATGCTACGCTTGCATTATATCGAGCCCTAAAAAAAGAAAAGCTGACGATCATGGCACTAGGCCCGATGACCAATATTGCTACACTGATCCAAAACCATCCCGACATCATACCTCAAATAGACAAAATCGTCATGTGTGCAGCCCGTACGCCAGGGCTACGCTTTAATCCAGGTTTGGGCCATCTCAACGTATTTGATTACAACTATGAGCTTGATACGCGATCTATGGATGTATTGCTGCAATCTCCGATACCGCTAGTATTTGCAGGATATGAGCCTAGTTCGCATACGCACATTGGCAACATCGACTTGTCCTGTTTGGATCAAAATCTTGAAGCCGACAAATGGTTGTATGATGTCGTTCAACCCTGGATGCAACTCAATGAAAAATATTTTGGCGTCCATGGGTTCATTCCCTTTGATTGCAGCACCTTAGGTATGGTTACACATCCTGCCTATTTTACCTATTATAAAGATATTCCGATCAAGGTCACCCACAAAAAGAATGATGCCATCGCTATACAGCCTGCGATCAGCACTAAAAATTTCTTGGAGGTATCGTATAAATTTAAGACTAAGAAAAAAGTCCTTTATGCACGAAGGGCACTTCAGGGATTTGAGGAAAAGATCTTGGAATCATTGAGCGTCAAAAGCTTACCACGATGAAATACGTAGTAAGTATTTTGCTACTGATAGCCCTAGTATGTTCATATGCATCGGGGAAAGGTTCTTTAGTTTTTAAAGTGGAAAAGAACATAGCCAATCCAATATTTCCAGATCATGCGTTATTCAGTTCCATCCTTAATAAATATGTCGACAATAATGGGATGGTAGACTACAATAGCCTACAAAAAAATGTGAAGGTTTTGGACGAATATTTGGATCAAATTAGTTCAAAACCACCGAAATCTAATTGGACTCGGCAGGATAGTATGGCGTATTGGATAAATGCATATAATGCCTTTACGATCAAACTAATCCTTGATCACTATCCGCTCAAAAGTATTCTCGATTTGTATGATGGAAAACCATGGTCCGTATTATGGATCAAAAGCGGTGATCAGACCCTTTCTCTTGATAATATCGAACATGATATTTTAAGACCGCAGTTCAAAGATCCACGAATTCACTTTGCGATCAATTGTGCTTCTTACTCGTGTCCTCCGCTAACGATGCAAGCTTTTACAGCAAAAAAACTGGACAAGATGTTGACATCACAGACGACAAAGTTTTTCAATTCGCCTTACAACTCAATCACAACATCGAGGATACAACTCTCCAAAATTCTGGATTGGTACAAAGGGGACTTTGGCGACGTCCACGGATTTGTTTCCAAATATAGCAAGCTGAAACCAGCAAAAAACATTCCTATTGAATATCTGGAGTATAATTGGTCGCTGAATGAAAAGGGCCAATAAAATATATTGAGTAATAAATAAAAACAAGTTCCGGCTTATTTTTTACGACTCTCTAGGTATATTTTTGCGGGCCGAGCACTACTTGAAACGTAATTATTGGCTGCAAAAGCGTTGATATAGTGCACCCCCGTAGTATTTATTACGTATCTACCCAACTTACCCCCGTCCTCCAAGCTCCTAGCTTTTTTATTCAACACAATTGTTTGTTTTATAGGCTGGCCATAGGCTAAAAGATATTCCCTTTTTATAGTATCTACATTGGCAAAAGGCTCAAAAGTGCTATGTACATTAGGATCAACATCAAACTTAAAAAAACTATGATTGGCGTATAAAGAAATTAAACGTGGTTGTGAACTTTTGTTTTTGAGAGTAACATCAATAATGATATCTTCTCCAAAATAATAATTGGTTTTATTTGGAACAATAGATAAATCAAATATATGATTGTATTTATCATACAAAAATCGGCCAAGCATATCATTGACGTTAGCACTCTGTCTTGAATCAAGTGGATATTTTTTCTTCAAGTTTTCCAATTCAGCAATTCCTAAGTCAATGTTTCGAATTAATTCATCAATATTATCAGAATATTTTTCAGCATAAGAGGACGAAATATTCAATAATAGATCTATAATATTATTAGAATTTGGATACCTTTTGATAAATTTTCTTATCTCCGGTATGCTGTCAGTGTCATAGCCGCCATCTTCAGCAAAAAAATATCTATTGTCCAGAAGCCAATACGCTGCGTCATCTGCAAACTCACTATTTGGAAAAGTTGAAAGTAACCTATTATACTTGTTTTCAACTAAATCATAGTGATAATAACTTTCCCCAAACCAGCAGCTACATTGAATTAAGTGGGATAAAACGATCGCTTCCTTAAACAATAATTCATCTTTTGATAAAATTATAGATTTTAAACTATCTAATGCTCTGATTGACTTTTTGACACAAAGGAAACTCGACTCTATACAACGATCTTTCTCATAAGGGGTTAGCAATTTGATTCTATCAAAATACTTTAATGCTTGTACTAAATTTCCTTCCGTGGTATACTTCTTGCACAACGCAGCTAATGTATAATACCGAAAATCAACAGGTATATCATTATCGTTTATAACGTCAATTGCCTGAAAAAGCGTTGTATTGTCAAAATTGAAATTAGCAATACCTGATGGCAGTAAACTAACTCTTGTCTTTAAATCTGAAAATTTGTTATACTTTCCATCTTCTTGGATTTCAATTATTTTTTTTATATATTGACTTAAAGGGAAAGGGTTCTCATTCAACAGATTCTCCGTTTGAATCAAATCAGTACTTAATTCGTAGAAGTTTGAATTTTTGTATTTACCAGAATTCTTAAAAATATACTCTTTTTTAAAAACTACTAATTTATCCGAGACTATAATATAAAGATGCTGATCATCTTCTGTGACATACTTAAATTCACCGAACCCCGTTTTGTTAAAAGTAAAAAAGTTCTTATTATCTGTGGTGTAATGTAATTCATATTCATTATAATACCATGTTTGATGCTTACCCTTTATCACCTTAAAGTTAATCGTGGAAGTACCTAACTGAACACTTATACGATCATTTAATTTTGGCATATATTCATTCGATTCATCTAAGAAATTACTAGAAAATTTTTCCAAATGAATATCGTAAGTATTTCTATTATTAATCACCAAAGTACCTGTCTTTAACTCCTCAATTGAGTTAACCCATAGATCTAAAGGTAAATTACGGGCTACTTGAAAAGTATTTGTAGATCGATTTAAAAAATATAGGCCATCAGCCGTACCTATTACAATAAGGTCTTTCAACGGCAGCAATGCAGTTACAGTTTTTAAATTAATACTTTCAAATGTGTCTCTTTCTGAGTTGTACCTAATCAACTTATCTTGAAAGTACGAAAAATATACATCATTTGTAAAATTGTCCTTCCAAATGGATTCAGGTCTTATTACTTTCCTAAATTCCATACCATAAATGTCCTGAAGTGATGTCCATTTTCCTGTCAATAAATCCAATTCATGAGGATCACTCTTGTTTGTTGCCCAAATCTTATCAACCTTCGAAAGCGGAGAAAAGATGAAGTGGTCATTTACTATTTTGTTATCAAGGTCATACGTCTTGAAAGAGTCTACTACAAAACTTAGTAATACGTCTTGACTTAAAAAACCATGATTAGTATTGCAGCTAGAAAAATAAAATAGAGAACCAAATGTGAACAGTTTAATTAACCTATAGATCTTGGGACGAATTAATGTATTCATTTCACAATAGATTTCAAAATTGGCATTACTACTTACTATTAACCTTCTCTAACATTTCTCTACAATTCAAAACTTGTACTTCCGAATAGTAATAATCATCTTTATCATCTGTGACGATCACTTTGCAGTTTGATGCTAATGCAGCGTAATACTGCATACCGTCTTCAAAGTCATTGACCAGTACATTATCGATCGCACGTTTAACAACAGCTTGGTCAGTAGTCGTTATGGAGATATGGTTTAGTAGCGTAGTAATTTTACTTTTAGCTAGTATGGGGCCACTTTTTTTCTCGGCAAAATAGAATGCGATGGCAAGGCAAATTGGGGAAGTAAATAGTGTAAAGTTCCGGTGTTCAGCTAAACTCATAACCCTCGCTGCATCTGAAAACATAGGATATTCTTTATTGAGTACGCTCACTAAGACGTTTGCATCTATAAATATATTGGTCATAAATGAAGTTCGACCTATTTCTTAGATTCAAAATATTCAGAACGAAGCTGATCCCTTGATCTTGGCTTTGATTTATATTCAACAGCACCTTCAGCAACTTCATTTACCCATGAAGAAATAGGCAAATCTTCTAGCGATGGATAATTCTGGTCTGTTAGCTTACTATATAAATACTCGGTCAATCTAGAAAGACTGATATTATTTTTTTCGGCAAACTGTTTTGCCTTCTCTATTACTTCTTGATCAAATGAAAGCGTCAGTTTAGTATCCATGCTTATATTTTTACGTAAAGAAACAAAATACTCTACGTAAACTATATTTCTTTTGATAAAGTTCACATTATACCTAGTTTTTTTGATACTCCACACTCTCCACCCAATGTACCGCCGTTCTTTCACTCAAATCTTTGATCTGATGACGACAAGAGAATCCATTTGCTACGACGAGCGTATCTGCAGTGGCTTTGTTGATGGTAGGGATGAGCACTTGATTAGCTATCTTTTTAGAGATGTCATAATGCTCGGCTTCATAGCCAAACGAACCCGCCATCCCGCAACATCCCGAGTCACACTCTGCATACTGAAGATTGTCAATGGATTTATAAATATGATGCATGCCACCTGTGCCAAAACTCGCCTTCTGATGGCAATGACCATGAAGAAGAATTTCCTTCGATTTTGAGATAAATCTGCCCTTAAGTGTTCCGTCATTGACCGCACGTGATAAGTAATCATCGATGGCATAAATCCCCTTTTTCATCTGCATACCAAGTGATTCGTTTTCGATAAGATCGGGAAGGTCATCCGTGAGCGCGGTGGTGCAAGATGGCTCGCAGACAACGATCGGAATACCAGCATCGAGATAGGATTGAAGATCATTAGCAACAGTAGTACCATCTGCTTTAGCCGCATTAAGAAAACCATTTGAGATACGTGGTCTTTGGCAACAGCCAACATCGAGCAAGACAACTTCGTACCCACATGCATCGAGCAACCGTATGGCCGCACGCCCGAGATCGGTATCGTGATGATTGATATAAGTATCAGCAAAAAGGGCGATTTTTTTACCCGTTGACTGAGGTTTATATGCTTTATGGTACCAAGCGACCAGTGTCTGAGAAGCATAATCCGGTAGAACGCGACGTCTATCGATGCCTAGAAATTTTTCTGCCATCCATCTGAAAGCCCATGTTCCTTGTCCGAAATTTACTATTGGCGCAACCCAGCCCGATAGCATCTTGACCATTGATGCATTATGGAGTATTGCTTTTTCCCGTAAGGAGATCTTGCCTTCATCATACTTCTTTTGGAGTACCTCACTCTTGAGTTTGGACATATCTACATTAGAAGGACATTCTGATTTGCAAGCCTTGCAAGATAGACATAGATCCATCGTTTCTAGCACTTTAGGATCGGTCAAACCATCGAATCCCATCTGTCCTGACATCGCTAATCTGAGCGCATTAGCTCGCCCACGAGTGCTATGTTCTTCATCAGATGTAGCCCTAAAACTTGGACACATTGTACCACCAAAATGATTGCGACAGACACCTACACCCGAACAATTATGCACCAGCCCTTCGAAGGAGTGATCTGTTCTATATTTGTAGACAAAATCGTTTTTTTGAACTTTATAACTCGGATCGATGCGCAGATTGTTATCCATCGGCGGCACATCTATGATGATATCAGGATTGAGCAAGTAGGTAGGATCGAAGATATGCTTGATATCCTTAAGACATTGATACACTTCTTCACCAAAAAAATCACGTAGCCTATGACCACGGTCGCGTCCATCACCATGTTCGCCTGACCAAGAACCTTTGTATTTCATAACGAGATGGAAGACTTCAGCAGAGATTTCCTTCATCAAGTCGATATCTTTGTGAACAGTCACATCGAGCGCAGGACGGACATGTAACACACCGACACTCGCATGGGCATACAAGATGGTTTCAACGCCACGCACCTTGCAAATTTCTAAAACTGCGGCGATATACTCAGCTAGATGTTCGAGCGGAATGGCCATATCCTCTATAAAAGGTAGTGGTTTCCGCCCAGCAGGATCACCCATCAGTAGACCGAGACCGTTTTTGCGTAACGTCCATAGATTATCGAGCTCCTCTGCTGTTCGCAAAACAGGATATGCATAAGCGGTACTATTTTGTTGCAACCAATTTGAAAAGACAGCTATTTTATCATCCAGTTCATGTTGAGAAAGACAGAAAAACTCAACTGCTAGCGTCGCCTTTGGGTCTCCTTCTATTAATTTTGCGTGGATCGGTGCAAGAAAATGGTTTTTCTTACTTTGTTGGAATACATTAAAATCTAACATCTCAACGGCAGCTGGCTCAAAGGTCACCATTTGCGACACTTCACGGATAGCAGCCATGCGATCATGATAATGAACATTGAAGGCTGCCTTAAATTTACATATAGGCTCTAGATTTATTGTTGCTTCTAGCACGATGCCTAGCGTACCTTCTGACCCAGAAAAAATCTTAGCTAGATTCCATCGATCAGTATGGATATATTGGTCGAGAGGATAACCTTGCACTCGTCGTTTGACCTTAGGGAATACTTGTTCTATTGCTACACTGTGATCGTAAATGACTTTGCGAAAATCTCTATAAATCTGTCCTTCTCGATCTGATTGTTGGCATTTGGCATCCCATTGTTCAGGCAACAACTCCTTCGTGTCCAAGATAGTGCCATCGACAAGCAAGACCCGGAGCCCAATGACATGATCTATAGACATGCCGTATTTGATACTCTTAGTCCCCGACGAATTATTGACGATCATGCCACCGATCGTCGCACGACTAGATGTAGCAGGATCAGGCGCATAATGTAGCCCATATTTTTGCGCTTCACGATTGAAGCTATCACGTACAACGCCCGGCTGTACGATGGCGTATCTCTCCTCGGGATTAATTTGAACTATATGATCAAAGTAATTCGTAAAATCGATCACTAGCGCATGATTGACCGTTTGGCCAGCAAGGCTCGTCGCACTACCTCGTGCGAGGATGGGAATATTACAATCATAAGCAACCTTGACAGCTGCTATCAGATCGGCTTCATTTTTCGGTATAAAAACGCCGATAGGCTCAACCTGATATAGCGAGGCATCTGTTGCATAGAGCCCGAGTGTCTTGGTATCAAAGTGCGAATCAGAGGTAGAAATGGCCTTGATCTTATCACGAAATTCGTCAGGAGCAATAGTATAATTTGTGGAACCAGTTGTCATAGTACAAAAGTAGAAAAAGTTAAGGACAAAATGATTGCACAAAGCATATTTTCGAGTAGCAAGTCAGCAATTCGAAAACAGCAATAAATCTACATTGAAAGTAATCTAATTCTTCTTTTTAAGGTTTTACTCCGTCTCAGAAATTTAGCGAGACCCTTCTTATTGTTGAATTTATGTCTTCAATATCTCTTCAATCAACTTTGTCGCACTCTCGTGTATATCGACGATATATCCCAATCTCAATACTTCGACCATTGTTTTTGGTGTCAAAACATGAGTAAACACAGCAGCGTCAGCTGACTTTATTGATAGATAACCAAAGGCATTCCACAGTAATAAGTACCGAGAATGATAGAGGTAAATTTCATCATTATCGTCAAACTGAACCATAACACCATCTGGTAATTCGCTTAACAACGCCATAAACGTTCGTTTCTCACCAGAAGGAAGAAGACGATCTTGATGTAATACGCTATCTATGGACTTGATAGATTCATCTGCAAGATGGTATTTGATGCCATTGGCTTGTAACCAATATTTCTTAAAGAGCGCGTAATATGGGTGCCTACAGAAACTACAAGGTCGATGCCCCGCAGAGAAAGCAGTTGCTTCGTCTAAGAAGAACAATTCTGTCCACCGACGATCCGTCATTACTGTACGTTGATAGTTTTTGTACTTCAGGCTACATGTTATCCAATATTTGACTTTGTAATGAGCTACAATCTTTTTGTCTTTGTGGATGACACCTCGATTGCCTGTCCAAGTGCCTCGACTTTCACTAGAAAATATTTGGCCGAGGGGATCAACTCTATTTTGAAGCGGCATGCACGACTATGGTATAAGCGTTACAGAGCCCGTTGGCGTGACTCTAAGCGTAACACCACCTTGGAGCGTTAGATTTTTTAGTGTTATGGCCGTACTGATGACCGGGTCGTTGGCAAGATTAGGTATCGTAACACTGTCAGCAGAAGTGGGTGCTGATCCGTCCATCCAGTTGCCAGCAACCGACCAATCTGTAGAAACACATCCTGTCCAAGTGTCTGTGGCGGTAGGAGTGAAATTGTATGCCACTATCACAACGGGATTACTCGCATATGTTGAAAATACGGTATTACAAGACACAAATCGCACCCTGATATTGTACGATCCCGGGGTCAATCCACTGAAAGTGTTGCTACTTTGATAGGTTGTGCCGTTATTGATACTATACTCTAGCGGGACTAAGCTAGTTGCATTTACCACAATCGTACCAGTCGCTAATGCACAAGTTGGTTGTGTTACAGTAGGTGCCGAGATAACAGGATTTGTGAGCGCAGTCATGGCACTTCCATTACATTGTGCTGCTGTGCTATGACTTACTTTAAACGATGCTCCTGTGGTTTCTTGCGTGGATAATACTCGTCTTGTTACGCCATTCGAAATGGCATAATGCATGGTTTTCGCAGCATCTATGACATGTCCTAAGCCGTGTCCATGTCCCAATTCATGCAGCATGACCGTCTCAAAATCATATTGTGAACCTGTAGGAGCACCTGTAGCATAGTTCCAAGTAAATCCCGTAGCTGGCACAGTTAATACTCTCACATCCATACCAGTTTGAAACCATCGAATACCGCTAGTACAACCCGTGCTACAGCTACCGTTGTAACCAGTTACGCACTGAGCTAATGCATTGGCAGGAAGCGTATTATCAAATAGAACAACACTATTGTTATCATTGCTGACATAACCAACGGAAGTTGCGGTATTTGATATTACAAAATTTACTAATGACGCACATCTCCACGTACCGATCGCTCTTACAAAAGCATCTTTGGCCGCAGTATTGGCAGAAAAATCTGCTGCTGCACTAGTAACATTATTATAGCTAAAAGTATAGCCACCACCACTATTTTGATTAGCCAGTTGGGTTCGATGACGAATATTAGATCCTGAAGTTGCACATCCTGACACTCTCAACGGATCATCAATACATATTTCTGCCCATCCGACGGTGATCG
>JANMMV010000323.1:0-2300 GCA_031373565.1 Saprospiraceae bacterium | reverse complement strand
GTAAGGTGGGTTTCTACTGTCGTTGAAGATAGTGATTGATGAAGATAATGCAACTTTTTTATTATGCCCGATGGCACTTTTTTTCTCGAATTTTTAAGTGATGTTATTCTTTGGCTTAGCTGATGCAAATGATCAAAGTCTGCGTAGGAATAAGCTTTTTGTTCTATTTGCTGCATTGAATTTACAAAAAGTTGGTGTTGTTGTGTCCAATGCCCATTTCTGACGCTAAATGCAGGATTTTCAAGCAATGTGATTGATTGCTGCTGAGAAACTAGGAGTACAGGAAATTGAAAGGATAGATCCTTTATTTTACCTAATTTTGCAATGGTTTCTTTTTCATGGGCGATTAAAGCCTTGCTTTGCGGAGTTAGACCTATTTTAGTAAATGATCCGCCAACCGCTGTCGAATCTGCTTGGTAAAGGATACATTTTTGATTAGGTCCAACCGTACCGGTAAAAAGAGCCCAATCATTATTATCTATAATAATGTCCTTGTTGTACGAAGGCGTTATAGTTACTTGCTCAGATTTAAATACAAATCGCTGAAGGCGTAATGCAAAAACGAATTTAACCATTGCAAAAAACAAATGAGCCTTCCAGCCTTGCACAAGGTAGAATTTAAGAAAATGGGGTTTTCTTGAAGTTGTAGGCCAAAGCCATCTGATGCTCCCACCAGGATTTTTAATGTAAAACAATGTAAGCGCAACATGATCTGCATTGGTTGTGGTTTCTATATTAAAACCTAGATTTTGAAGTATGTTTTTGATATTTGACATGGTACTTATTATTTGATAGTACTAAGTCCAAAAGACTTGCCAAAACGTAAAATATTGTATGTCAATTAATTACGAATGGATATCAGCTCCATGTGTTCCATATATTGGAATAATGATAGGTTTGTGGAATATTGATAAACCTACATGATTCTCCCCTTCTTGATCAAATGAAGTCGCTGTCTCATTGTCAAAATACTTCCAGGTCGGAAGGTAATGTACATAATAACCAATTGATAAAACAAAATCCCATAATTGGACTCTCCAAAGATACCAAACTCTGTAAAAGAATTGATGATCAAGGGAATGAGAAGGCAAAAAAGCATGAGTTTTTTTTCGTCATTCTCCCGCATAATGCCTCTCGCTGTAAATATCATCTGAAACAATACGCTAGTAATGCCGATCAGTCCTAAATTCATCAGCACTTGCATGAATGTATTATGCGTCATTTTACCTGGATAGGTATGTGCACTCTGAAAATACTCTTTGTAGTCAATACGCATAAATCCAAAGCCTAATAATGGCTCGCGTGGAAGTCCTTCATTGATCAATGCTTGCCAAAAGGGCAATCTTCCTGTCAATGTAAGCACCTCTTCCAACCTTTCAGGATCGCCGTCCTTAAGCACTACTTTGTAGATTGCAATCGGTGCCACCATTATCATGACTACAATCGCAGCTATTGCAAATTTTTTCTTTTCAGATTGCAAAACATGAAAGCCTATGATAAGTAATGCTCCTATCAATGATGATCTTGAGCCTGTAGCAAACAATCCATAAAACAATATGAGTAATTTAAAGATCGTCAACCATTTACGATGATTTCTTCTAATGTCAAACATCAATCCAGCTACACCAACACCAGCCAACATGCCGAGTTCATTGGGATTCATCATATATCCGCCCAATCGTGCTTCTTCACCACCATGAGTCAGTCGGTAAAAATCATCAGGATTGACGTACATGCCGATAACAAAAACCAAAATGAGTACAAAGGCACTATTGCCAAGTAAGTTGTACAATCTAATCTTGTGATCTGGAAAAAACTGATCTAGAAGATATAAGCTCTTTATAAAGTAGAAGCAAAACACCAAAGTTTGAGCTGTCATGAACCATTGTAGGGCGCTGTATCCGACATTTGTACTCCACATAAAAGATGCCAATCCGAGTAACAAATAAATCCCATAAAATGCCATGGAAAGAATATTGTTTGTCTTAAGATTGTCAGCAGCACCATATTGAATGATACTTTTGTACACATACCATGACGCATAGAGCATACCCATTCGTCCAACTACTTTGATGACTCTTGTGATCGCTACATTTTCGCTCCATGTAAAAAAGCAAGCAGTCATCAGCAACAAGATGATCAAGAGCTGCCAATTGATCTTATTTAAAAAACCTGTATGATCCTTATGTATAAATTCTAAATTCATTTACTTATATAATATCTCATATTTCTCAACCAATATTGGCCATGAAAAAATTTGCTTCAACATATTTTCTGCACCTTCACTGTAAGTCTGTATG
>JANMMV010000320.1:0-13372 GCA_031373565.1 Saprospiraceae bacterium | reverse complement strand
AGCTATTTACTGAGCATCTCAAAGGCCGCACAATCGTAAGCATGAAAGAAGTGGATGAGATTGTAATGATTATGGGGAAACCTGAAGATTTTGGTGCTGAACCGATGGAAGAGTCTGCACAAAATACCTATTCCAAGCAATCATCCTCTGGCCACAATAATAAGTCTAAATCAATCTACGGAACAGGAAAGCGATTATTCAGAGATCCAGATGACAAGAAGGTCGGTGGGGTTTGCTCAGGTATTGCAGCATATTTCGGCGTAGAAGATCCTCTGTGGGTGAGACTGATTTTTGTAGCATTTTTCTTTATCGGAATTTCACCATTTTTATACTTTGTACTTTGGATTTTAGTACCCGAGGCAACGACCTCTAGCGATAAGTTAGCCATGAGAGGTGAACCAACAACGATCAATAATATAGCAAAAGTGATAGAAACAGAGTTGACGGATCTTGGGGCACGCATCAATGAATGGGGAAACGAGATTAATGATGAATTCGGCTCAAAGTCGAAAGACAAAAAAAAAAGTAATTCTTTGAAAACAGTATCTTTTACGCATCAATTTGTTTCGGGAGGCGTCAATGTCATCGGTGGTGTGGCATCGTCGATCGTGAGCATTTTATCAACTGTTTTTAAGGGCTCGTTCAAGGTGCTGGCCATAATAATGGTGGGCGCTCTTGCGGTAGCTTGGATCGCTTCACTTTTTGGGATAACTTGGGCAACTCCTATGTTTGTCTTAGCAGGTCCCAAAAGTAATGGACTTTCATATCTAGGCATATTTTCTGGACTTTTGTTTATCGTTCTACCTATGATTGGGTTGATGTTTTGGATTATCAAATTGATCTGGGGTTATAGAATCCATCCAAATCTTAAATCAGGGATGTGGGTCGCGTGGTTCCTCTCGATTTTTACAACATCATTTGCGGCAATGACAACCGCAAGAGAATACCAAACGCACTTTAATACGTCTCAAAAAGAACTGATTAACATATCAGACCCAACGATCAACTTGTCATCATTGCCATACAATACAGATGAAATGGGCGTATCTTTTGGCAACTTTATGTACGAACGTGATAACGGATATGCGATAAGAAATGCTAATGTAACCATAGAAAAATCGCCTGATCAAAACGTATACATCGAGAAGAAGCTATCTGCTCGAGGTCAAACCACCAAGGATGCCGAAGCTAATATTTTAGTTACGGCCAATCAGTATTCGGTGTCGGGCAATAAAATAACATTTGATCCATTTATCACAATACCTAAAACAGCTAAATTTAGAGGACAGGAAGTTGATTATATACTTTATGTTCCCATAGGTAAAAAAGTAGTTTTAGATAACGAATTTAGAAATATTGTCCACAGTTCGAATACGCTTTCTTGGGATGAGATTGGCAACGATCAGGTCAACGAATGGACCATTTCGAATAGTGATTTTAGTTCTCATGCCAAAAGCTTTGAAAATTTGGGAAGCATAAGCAAGGTCATCATAGAAAGCCCAATGGAAGTGAACATCGTTAAGGGATCTAAAAATGAAGTAAAATTAGTTGGAAATCGAAAGTGGGTAGAATCCACAACCGTCAAGAATGTCAATGGAACATTAACGATAATAAGCGACAATTTTGAAAATCAAGATGCAGTCGTCATTACAATCACAGTAGCGCAAGATATAGAGCTTTTAGAATTACTTGATGTTGCTAAAGCGACAATCAAAGATATGAACCAAAGTAAGTTGAAATTTATCAGCATAACTGAAAGACACGAACCTCAAATCAGTATCGAAGGACAGATCAAAGACCTAGATATTTACATTAAAGGGCGACAGTACTTAGATTTAACCGGAGATGGAGAAAGTATGACGCTAAATCTAGAAGACGATGCTAATATTAATGCCAATAAGTATATCGTCAACACAGCGATGGTCACAGGCAATGATCGAGATTGGTCAGATAGCAAGATCCACGTTACCAAAACACTAGCACTAACTTCCAACGTGGATGATATAACAATCTTGGGCAACCCCGTTATTAAAACTGAAGCAAAGAAAGACTAATTTATTTAAAGATAGAGAATTGTTTTTTGTGGCGTATATTTCTTAGGAGGTATGCGCCACTTTTATATATGTCTGTATTAATATCTTAACTAAACAAATACTGTATATCGTCAGCGGTTAGCTTTTTGAAGAAAGCATTGTCCTCGCCAACGAGATCTTGACTAATCGAAAGCTTCTTTTCTTGAAGTTTTAAAATCTTCTCTTCTACGGTGCCCTTACAAATCATCTTGTATGCAAATATATTTTTCTTCTGTCCGATCCGGTGTGCTCTATCGATCGCTTGCTGCTCGACGGCAGGATTCCACCACGGATCTACAATATATACGTAATCAGCTGCAGTAAGATTAAGGCCGACACCACCTGCTTTAAGTGAGATAAGGAAAACCTTGATTTCTTCTTTTTCTTGAAAATCGCTTACCGCGTTTTTACGCTTTGCTGCATTCGTTCCGCCATCAAGATATGCGTAATTAATATGGTTTTCATCGAGGTCTTGTCGGATAAGCGTTAACATTTCTACAAATTGAGAGAAAATCAAAATCTTATGATCACCAACGTTTTCTTTGATTTCTCGGACAAGCTCACGGATTTTAACACCAGCATTAAGAGGCTTATCGCTTTCCTTGATTAGCCGTGGATCGTCACAAATTTGTCGCAATCTTAATAATCCTTCAAGAATATAGATACCTGCTTTTCCTATTCCGTCACTAGCGATTTTTTGGGTCAAAGCTCCACGGTAAAAATCTTTGTAAGTGTTGTACAACTCTTGCTGCTCATCCGACATCTGACACCAAATGATAGATTCTGTTTTTTCAGGAAGATCGCTAGCAACCTCGGCCTTAGTACGCCGTAGCATAAAAGGCTTAATGATGTTTTTAAGTGTCATAGCAACATCCTTATTGCTATTTCGATCGATAGGCGTTGCAAATTCGTTTCTAAAGAAATCTCTGGAACCTAACAAACCAGGGTTCAAAAAATTGAACTGAGCAAACAGATCGAAAGTATTGTTCTGCATCGGAGTACCGGATAAGATAAATCTATTGCGGGCTTTGTACAATTGAAGTGCCTTTGTGATTCCCGCATCAGGATTTTTGATGGTTTGACTTTCGTCCAAAATGATGTATTCCCAACCAAAATCCATGAGACCTTCGACATCATTTCTAGCTACTCCATAAGATGTGATGATGAGATCATAATCATGCATATCCAAGTCAGCAACCGTCCGTCCTTGGCCGTAATAGATATGATATTTAAGTGTAGGGGCAAATTTTTCTAATTCGTTTTGCCAGTTAAATATCAAGGTTGTAGGACATACGACAAGACTTGTTGGCGCATTATATTTTTCTTTGACATGTTGAAGAAACGTGATGGCTTGCAGTGTTTTACCGAGTCCCATATCATCAGCAAGACAACCACCCCAAGAGATTTCGTCCAATACTTGCATCCACTGATATCCGGTCTCTTGGTAAGGTCTAAGCGTAGCATTGATTTCTGCTGGAATAGAAGCGGGCACGTAACCATCTATTTTGAGAAGATTTTGTTTTTTTGCGTCAAGTTCTCGCAAGACTTCGACATCATCAATTTCATTATACAACAGATCTACAATACCGAAGTGCTTTTTACTTACTTTTCCACCATCACCGTCTTCTTTAGATATTTTGAGTAGGAAACTATATTTTTTTACCCATTCATCAGGGATCATTCCTAAACTTCCGTCACCGAGGATGACGTAATTCTGCCCGCTAGAAATAGCTTTTTTTATCTCTTTAAAACCCAACTGTTGATCTCCCCATTGCGCGGTTACGTGTACATCAAACCAATCAATGCCGCTTGACACGGTCATGTTCCATGTAGGGCTTACATTATTAAATTTAAATTTTTGAAGATTTTCAATGCCCTCTAGCTTAATTCCTTTGTCTAGAAGTTGATTGGTGAAATTTATAAACCAATTATTCTTCATCACCTCATCTGAAGGAAGCTGAAACGACCAGACATTAGATTGATTTTTGAAGCTTGGGTGGATCGATTTTATATACTGAAAAAACTCATCTTCTTGCGCAATATCTCTTGAGATGTATCTCGTGTTCTTTTCATCTATTTTGCTAGTTGACGAAGAATTCTTTTGAAATTGAATATCTCCATAGGCAAAAACAGGTGTCAATGTTAAGTTCTGATCTTTGCCCTCTTTGAGCTTGACGATCGGAGACATGTCGTGGTTCTCGATATTAAGATAAAAATCATCGGGTAAGGAAATATCATACTTGCTGACAAGCGGAAGTAGTAATTCCTGCATAACAGGTCCGCGATAAGATAATGGAAAACAAATTAGACCATCTCCCATCAAAGACAATAAGTTCGTCATATCTTGTCTGTCATGTCTATATATGTCTGTCCCGATTTGTATTAATTGACCGAAAAGCACCTTGTAGTCAGAAGCCCGATAATAATCCTTACCATGTTTGAACGATAAGCTGATTTCGATGAATTTTTCGGTTTCACGAACAGAAATCTCAGGCGTCAATCGATCTTTTACCAGCCGGATATTGGTGATATTTGAGAGGTGAAAGTTTCTATTTTCGTTTAATAAGGCTAAATTCGGCCATGCAGCAAGGATGTCCCAATGCTCATCTAGTTTTTCAAAAAAGTATTGTGTGTAAGAAGCTTTGGTTTTGGGAATATACTTTTGACTAAAAGATAAATAATTGAATATGCCTACTTCAGCACGAACATGATGTTTGTACCTAAAAAAGCTAAAGTCCATCAATGCCTCATAATTCTCATTGCTTAGATTTGATAAAATGCTGATATTCTGATCGCTCGCAAGACTAAGCTTAGATATTTTTGGAACACCCTTTTTGCTGGGCTCGATGAGATATGGCTCAATATAGATTGGAGCATTGACCTCCTCTTCAGTTTCAATGACGAAACATAATCCGATATTGTTAGGGTCCACGGATTCTACATATTTTTGTCGCTTACGCATCGAAAACTCATCAATAGATGTATCATCAAGCGCCTTTCTTATCTTGTCTATGGCTTGAAAACTCTTATATTTATCTGGAGATTTTTTGAGATAAACTTTACCGTCTCGATCCTGAGCAAAGAGAAATTCTTTGGCTTCCGTGTCATTTATCGTAATTCCGAATTCTGCAAGTATCTTGTTTTTTGCTACATCCTGATTAAGGAATGCGGCAAATTGATTAGGATTAAACTGGTGAGCAACATATCCTATCCCAAACTTAGCATGATCGCACAGATGGCCGGCATAAGTTTTATTGCAAGAGCAAGAGATAAGTATATCGTTTTCAGGACTGACAACCATATCGACAAAAAACTTATCGAATTGATTACGGCAAACGACTTGTAATCCATTTTTCAGCGAATTGACAACCGTTTTACGCGGGAGATTCATATTGGTTAAAAACGGAAAAAGTCTAGTCATTTTTTGATAGCTCACATTGGTGGCGTCGAGAACTAGATAAGGCTTATGAGGGTTTATAACCACTTCCTCCTCATCGCTCTGATCGACCGAATTAGAAAGTAGCATTTCATCAGGGACAGATACGCTGTTTTCTTTTCTAAGTTGTTTGCCGATCGAAGTCAGCACAGTCAGCACGTGCGCACAAATTTCATTTGATTGAAAATATCGACAAGTACAAGTAGTACTGTAAGGCTTTTTAGAGGTTTTGATTATAATAGTTTCTTGGTCTTGATCGCGCAAGCTAAAAGTACTATAATCGTTGATTTGCCTTCGAAGCAATACTTCGCCACCATTTTTTGTTAGTAAATGGTTGATCTCATCTTTAAACTCGTCACCGTATTTCGAGATTAGGGTATCAATAGTTTCTTCGTCAAAAAGAGTAGATAATTTTTGGGTAAAATTCATTTCATTTTAGGTAAACCGCAAAGATAACGGACTAAATGGTGAAAAAGTATTCTTATTAGAAAAAAGCGACATTTATGTTTTATTATATCGTTTTGAAACAAGACACTGTTGATATGCGTTTCGGTATAATAAAGCAACCACATGAATGTTTATAGAGCCAATTTGTTGCACGCGGTTTTTACGATGGTCTGCGCCACATATATTTATTATACAACTGGTGATAAGCTTATAGTGCTGTTGATTGTTGTTGCCGTTATGTTGCTGTCGCTCAATAATGGTGTTCAACACGGAGTTACTTCTCAGATCAAAGCAGCATTAGGTGTATCGTGGTTAGGCGCAATTTTACTATACAGACCGATTGATGTTGCTTTTGCTAATGGTCGCATTGATGATATGATCGAAGTAATACCGATGTTGGTCTCTTTAGCTATCTTTACGTTTTATGCGATTAAATCATTTAGAAAATGAAAATACTGAATTGTATAAGCTTAGCAATGTTATTCGTTTTTCATTCGGCTTGTGTAGCCCAACAAAAAAAAGGTAGTCCACAACCAGAAGCAATCGAACCCTTACCCGTATCAAATGGTGACTTTACGGTTGATTACATCATGGGAAAGTTTGACCCAGCGACGCACCCCGACTTCATTGAAATTCCGGCAGAATTTGCTGACAAAGCCGGCCGATTGTTGCGTAGGGACGCATATAAGTCATTTACTGCAATGAGAGAAGAAGCGACAAAAGATGGGGTAGTGCTGAAGATCATCTCAGCCACGAGAAATTTTGAAAGCCAAAAATCAATTTGGGAAAATAAATGGAATGGTAATACGATCTTAGAAGGAGGCGTTAATGCCACAACAATCAAAGATCCTTCTGAGCGGGCGCTAAAAATTTTGTTGTATTCATCGATGCCAGGCACGTCTAGACACCATTGGGGAACAGATATCGATCTTAACTCGCTAAACAATAGTTATTTCAAAAAAGGAAAGGGCAAACGAGAGTATGCTTGGCTTATCAAAAATGCTCATAAGTATGGCTATTGCCAAACCTATTCGGAGCTGGGGAAGGAGAGATTAACGGGTTATCAAGAAGAAAAATGGCACTGGTCTTATACGCCCGTTTCGTCTCACCTCACGTCCCTAGCACAATCTGCACTAAAAGATCAAATGATAAAAGGTTTCCTAGGTAGCGAAACCGCCATAGAAATAGAAGTCGTCGAAAAATACATTTTAGGAATTAACAAGGCGTGTCTGTAAATTAAAATCCACCAATGGCAAGCGCCCAAGTTTCTTCAACGCTCAAAATAGATACATCGGTCAAAAGCATTTTGCTATTGACCCTGCCGATTAGTTTAGCGAGACTGATTCCTGAACTTAATTATCTAATCAATGCGGCGTTTCTAGGTCATCTTGGTAACAAAGAATTGGCCTTGGCGGGCATAACGGGCGTTTATTATCTGATCTTTGCGGCAATCGGTTATGGCGTCAATAATGCCCTACTAGCGATCATGTCTCGAAAAGCCGGGGAAGAAAATCGCAATGAAATTTTTGTCACTTTGTGGCACGGTATGATTATGTCCACAATTATGGCATTGATTTTCATGATTGGCACTTGGATCTTTTTACGACCGATTTTAGCATTTACGGGTATAGAAGCAAGCGGGGCGGAGATGGCAGCATCATTTCTCGACATCCGCATTACAGGACTCATATTTATTTATGCGTTGATGATGCAAAACGCATATCTCATAAGCCTTCAACAGACGAAATATCTTGTCGTGATTGCGCTTATTGAGTCATTGTCCAATATTTTTTTTGATTACGGGCTTATTTTTGGTCATTATGGAATGCCTGCTCTGGGATTCAATGGAGCGGCCTATGCTTCTGTATTATCAGAAATCGTAGGCATGGTTACGGTATATTTATTGACACGATGGCTCAAGATCTCTAGCCGATTTAAGATCAAACCCAATTACAGCTTTCACTACGAGAAACTAAAGTTAGTCTTTACTCAGAGTTTGCCATTAATGTGCCAATTAGCCTTGAGTTGTGGGTCATGGTGGGTGTTTTACTTATTGATTAGTCGCAATTACAATTACGAAGAGCAAGCTGTCTCTCAAGCAATGCGAAATTTGTTTGGTCTTACGGGCATATTTTCGTGGGCTTTTGGCTCGGCAGCCAATACTATCATCTCCAACCTTATAGGTCAGGGACGTGCCGATGAGATATTCTATACTATTCGAAAGATGTGTTTTTTGAGTTTTGCGGGTATGTTGATTTTGTTTATTGCGCTAAACATTTTCCCAACGGCATTTCTTCATTTATTTGGTCAGGATTTGACTTTTGAAACCATTGGTGTTGGTCCTGTTAGGGTCGTCTCGGTAGCTTTGCTCATATTGTGTATTGGAGTCATATGGCTCAATGCTGTCATTGCTACTGGGAATACTAAGACTGTTTTTTGGCTGGAGTTTATTGCTATTTTTATGTATTTGGTCTATATCTATATCGTTATAGAAGTGAAGCAGCTTCCTATCAGTGTAGCGTGGATGAGTGAGTGGATCTATTGGACAGTGATTTTCATTATGTCTTATTTATATCTCAAATTTGGAAAGTGGCGCGAAGGGTTGACGTACTACTAAATTCAAAATGCTTTTATCTCAATGACTGGAAACATTCTCGCATAAGGCGAACACGAACCAACCTCCTGCTGTTTTCTAGATAATGTTCAAAACCAAAAAAGGTAATTATAAATTTGTCTTAACTGTTTTAGGATTGAGGGCGCACGTGGACTTGAATCATGGACCATCACGCCGTCGCGTTACGCTGTAGGTAACCAAAATATAAGCTAGAACTTTTCAAGATAAAATGAAAAAGCAGCTATGAAATGAATCATAACTGCTTTAGAATTGTGGGCCCACAAGGATTTGAACCTTGGACCACCTGATTATGAGTCAGGTGCTCTAACCAACTGAGCTATAGGCCCTAAAAATAACCAAAGGCCAACACTCGGCTTTTTCGAGAGCGCAAAATTAATCAAATAAACGTTATTTCAAATTTTATCCCCTAAAAATTGAAAGCTGGGTGTAAATAAATTTTCAAAGCTAAATCACCTCGGTATATCTAAGCTATCTCTGTAGACCCGATGCTGGTTGTCATGCAATAGCCAATAAGGAAGCCGTATAGATTTTTTAAGTCTTGCCGTTGTTGTTTTGGCTGATTTTCCAAATTCACTCGACGTCTCATCCCATCCGCGTATTGTATGCGGGAACTCTTTGTCATAATATATGGTCAACGTCCGTCCTTCGGTAGCAACATTTAGCACATCGACCTTTTTACTATCCATGTCTGCACTCGTTTTTGAAATGGTTGCGTTGATAATTTCACAGGGATTATGTTGGAGCCTTACGGATTGATGTCCGCGAATCATTTTGACATTTCCAATCGGAATTTTAGAAGGTTTTATTCTTAGGATTGTCCAAAGTTCATCTTCTAGGATGGCGTTGTTGATCATCGTCTCTTTGTCGCCTTCCGATTCGAAATACGAAAACTCGGTCGATTTGTAGCCTGTTGATGTTTTATTGAGTTGGCTGAAGGTATGTCCACACCATTCTTGAACACTACAACTAGTTTTGATGGTCCCAGATAAGTCAAAGGGGGTAAATACACTATTGACAATAGAGTAAGGATAAACGCCTGTTAGAAAAATCTTTGTCAAATTCATCTTCATTACAGATATTCTATCTTCTCCGGCACCATCAGGATTATCGAGTTTTACCTGTTTAGATTTTGAGAAATCTTCCGATACAAATATCAAGACAGCATGACCCTCATGAAGTTCTGCATAACGATTCTGGCTCAAAGTATAACTTGCCACTTCCGCTTTTCCATCAAACCAATATGCCTTGGATTGGGAAGAAACAGCATCATTGGGCACATCGTCAAAGATTTTTGTGCCCTTTGCCAATAAAAAATAACTAAATATAAACAAGACGATGCCAACCCCCCATTTGTAACTCATAATTCTCTGCTTTTCAATGTATAACGCTAATTTTGAAGCATATGTTTATGAAAAATTTACCTAAACAAACACCCCTATGCGCGGTACATAGAAAAAAAACAATGTGTATTATGCTCATTAAGTATCCATTACACCAAATAATTTTTTATATTTAACGTCTGTTTAAAAACAAATTCATATTTTTGCAGCCAAGTTCGTAAAACCCAAACATATCAAAGCTAAATACTACGGTCACGGAAAGTTGTTACTCACAGGTGAGTACGCTGTTTTGGATGGTGCCAAAGCATTAGGTTTGCCGACGAAACTTGGGCAGAAAATGGCGATCAAGCGAACAACCAGCTCAGACCTTATTTGGGAGAGTATGGACCCAAAAGGCAAGATATGGTTTGAGTCAACAATTTCTCTATTTGATTTCTCAGCGGTTACCACATCTGATCAAGCGATCTCAGACAAACTCCAAAAACTTCTTAAAAACGCAGTAAGACTTAATTCAGAATTCCTTTCTCAGTGGAATGGATTCAAAATCGAAACACAATTAGAATTTCCGCTTGATTGGGGATTAGGTTCTAGTAGCACATTAACTTATTGTATTGCTGAGTGGGCCGAAGTCAACCCACTGCTCCTTTATTTCAAGACAGAAGATGGATCAGGTTATGATGTAGCTTGTGCATTTGCTGATGGCCCTGTAGAATATATCAATTCGCCGGATGAAGTAAAGTATACCGAAGTCGATTTTAACCCTTCCTTTAAAGACAGTTTATATTTCGTCCACTTAGGACAGAAGAAAGACAGTGCACAAGGCATCAAAGAATATATCAAAGCGGTCAAAAACAAATCTGCCTTCGTCAAGTCAATAACAAAGATTACTGAAGAAATTCGGACTGTTAAGTCATTGGGTGATTTTGACAAACTCATTATCGAACACGAAGATATCGTGGCATCTCATACGGGTTTCAAGAAAGTTAAAGATGAAAGATTTAAGGACTTCAGCGGACAAGTCAAGTCTCTCGGAGCTTGGGGCGGAGATTTCGTTTTAGCGACATCAGATCGCGGACTTGAAGCAACTAAGGCATATTTTGCAACCAAAGGCTTGAACACGGTTCTGACATTCAAGGAAATTATACTGTAAGATTTGTTTGCTTTAGTAGTTTATTTAACCTAGGTTAAACAATTAATAGAGAGTAAGCGAATTTATTGTAAATTGTTGTTCGTTGAGATATCTTATAGCAGGTGAAAAAAAATACAGGATTCAGCATTTTATCAAGGAGCGAAGAAATCCAAGATGCCAGTAAGCAAGACTTCGATCTTATCATCATAGGCGGCGGAGTGACGGGTTGCGGTATAGCGTTGGATGCAACATCTCGAGGACTCAAAACGCTTTTAGTGGAGAAGGCCGATTATGCATCGGGTACTAGTAGCAAATCTACTAAACTAATCCACGGAGGTTTAAGATATCTAAAACAGTTAGAAATAGGGCTCGTAAGGGAAACCGGGACAGAGAGGTCCATCGTACATAAGTTAGCGCCTCATCTAGTTCATCCTGAAAAAATGCTTCTACCGATTGTAGATGGCGGCACCTTCAATAAATGGTCCGCATCGCTAGCGATAACCGTGTATGATATGTTAGCTGGTGTAGAATCCAAAGATCGGAAAAAGAGTTTTGGCAAAGAAGCTACCCTTCAGGAGGAGCCATTATTAGATACAAACATAGTAAAAAGTAGTATCCAATATTCTGAATATCGTACGGATGACGCAAGGCTTACAATCGAGCTCATCAAAAAGGCGGTAGACCTTGGTTGCACTGCTTTTAATTATTGCATAGTGACAAACCTGTGTTATCATGAAGGGAAAATTGTTGGTGTAGAGTGTCAAGAAGGAACTACAAAGACTAAAGTTACTTTCAAAGCGAAGCTAGTTGTATCTGCTGCCGGTCCTTGGGTAGATGTAATCCGAGAGATAGATAAATCACGCACTGGAAAATCGCTGCGACTTACCAAAGGTGTACATATTGTGGTGTCTAAAAACAGAATGCCGATAAAGCATGCGGTTTATTTTGATGCTTTTGATGGAAGGATGTTATTTGCGATACCTAGAGGAGAGACAACATATATAGGAACGTCAGATACGGATTATAAAGGACACCGAGACCATGTAGTGTGTAAGCAAGACGATGTCAATTATTTGTTGTTAGCGACTAACCGCTTATTTCCTACACTAAAATTGAGCAATGAAGATGTTGTGTCAAGTTGGGCCGGTCTTCGGCCACTTATCCACGAAGACGGGAAGACACCGTCGGAAGTTAGTCGTAAAGACGAAATCTTTATCTCTCCTTCAGGTTTGATCTCCATCGCAGGCGGAAAACTTACAGGATATCGCAAGATGGGGCAGCGCGTTGTGGACCTAGTAATCAAAAAGATAGGTAAACCTAAAATGCAATGCCAGACGAAAAATATCCAACTAACTAACGATCCATTTTTCAATTATGGTGAGGTCCGAAGATATATTAACACCATGGCTTCTGATCTCGGGTATCCGGTGTCGTGGTATTTAGTGACCATTTATGGCAAAGCGGCTCAAAACATAATCCAGCATGCTGAAAGCATCCCTAGCGCATCTCGCCGACAATCCATCTTACTGGCAGAGATAGATTATACGATTGAAAATGAGTCAGCGACAAATCCATGTGATTTTTTTGATCGTCGGACAGGGAATATTTATTTCAACATCGATCTTGTGATTAGTACAAAAGAGCTTTGTCTTTCTAGATTTTCAGATCAATTATCCTGGTCAGACGCCGAAAGACAGGTTCAGGCGCAAAAACTTGACCAAATGATACAATCTGCCCAGATTTTTAAATAGTACTTATTGGTTTAAATCCGATCTTGTGAAGACGCGGCATGAACGGCACAAAATTTTGTGTGAGCGAGAGACAAACACCTTAAAACACAATATATTTTGACAATGATTGAAATACAAAATATAATATTTATGTCTGCTGCAAACCAAGGTTGTTAAATCCCAAATACGCATAAAATACTCATTATCAACGCGAAGCGATCGAGAAAAAAAATTATTGTAGGTGGTTCCATACTTTAAGTTACCTAAATCGGTGTATACTTATTGTTATAGACAAGGTAATATATTTAGATGATCGTAATATAAAAATTTTACATGTCGCCTATTGACAAAAAAGCGACAATTTTATTGTAAAAGTTTTGTTAAGATCAAATATTGAAATACTTTTACGATTCCCAAGCGCGAGTTATTGGGTAAAGATTGTTTTAGAATTATTTAATCACTTAAAGGTATTTTACCAATTAGCTTTTTATTAAAACTGTAAAAATCACATTATGAGTCAGAATTCAAAAGTTCAAAAATCAACAGAAAGCGGATCTATTAGTACACTTTTTGCATCTGTATT
>JANMMV010000301.1:0-10741 GCA_031373565.1 Saprospiraceae bacterium | reverse complement strand
GTAGCCATGATGAGGTAAGATACCGCAGGATGTATTGCTATAAGTGTCGATATCTGTCTTTTTTAATGTTGCTCATTATTCAGGCATCGAAATACGGCTATTTTTCATTTTGGTACGATTAAACAAGACTATTAGGCTATTACCTCTAAAGCATCTATATTTGGATGTTATTTAGCGTGCATGTTTTAATATTTATGTACTATCATGATTAAAACCATCCTTCCGTTACTTTTATTAATGTGTGTCCAAGAAATTTTTTCCCAAGGATACAAATATGTAGAACCAGGCAAGCAGTGGTACTATGAACCATTTTCAGGACCGTTTAAATATGTGTCTACCATGAGTAGAGATAGTGTTTTGTTAGGAGGAAAGCATTATTTTCGGAAAGCTTCGGTAACAGATAGTGGACAACCGCTTGGATCTTCCTATTGGCGAGAGGCAGATGGGAAAGTTTACCAATATAGGGCCAATGGTCCCGATGTACTAATTTATGATTGGACTTTAGAGAAAGGTGACACTTTGCATAAAATCGATTTATTTGGATACGGCTTTAGTATTGTAGATAGCATGCGTGAACAAATTATTGATCCCGGCAAAGGTCGAAAGATTTGGTATCTGTCACTAATATGTAGCGATGATGATTACCGCAATTATACAATTATTGAAGGTCTAGGGGCTACCCAAGCTGAATTTGCTGATAGAAGATGTTATGTATTTGAGTCAAGATCTATTTTGCAATGTGTGGGTAAAGAAAATGACTTGCAATATTCAATCAATCAGAACTGTAACTTTGGTAAGCATACTTCATTGACCCAACCAATCAAACAGTGGGTGTGCTTGCGCAAGAATACTTCTAGTTCGTCTTCTATATATACAAGGTACCAATTCAAAAAATTTGACGCTAACCCCGACAATAACCGCAGAGAGCTATATTCAACAGTAGATAAGCAAGGAGACAATAATTGGCAGAAAACAGGCCAGATTTTTCAAGATAGTTTGGGTAAGATTTTTGAATTTATCGACAATAAACCATATACTTTATTTGATTTTACATTATCAAAAGGAGATACCTTTTATCTTGAATTTCCTAATGAACCTAAGACAGCTTTATTGGTAGATTCTACTGATACGATGATTTTACTAGACAATCTAGAGTACAAACGCCTATATCTATCATGTCCGACTGTCCCAGGCTTGAAGCTTACGTGGGTTGTAGGGGTAGGAGATATCACTCATTTTTATCAGTATCGCCATCTGTGTTATGGAAAGCCAGATTTTAATTTAACACTGACGTGTTACTACTATAATTATAATCTATATTATCACTCAATCAATGCGACGCTTTGCAATCTTAAAAGCGCCGCAGAAGATGAACCCAAATCTACCGCCATATCAGCCATTCCCAATCCCACAACTGGTTTATTTAGTCTCAAAATTGAGAAACCAATCAAATACACAATACGATCATTGGGTGGAATTGTCTGCCAAACGGGAAGTATTTTGCCAGATGAACTGATAAACATCTCTGATCTTATCCCCGGAATGTATGTATTGTCAGCTTTAGATGATGATAGCAGATTGTTATCTCACATTAAGCTAATCAAGCAATAGCGCGATACTTTGTCACTTTAGATATTATCCTATCTTTGTGATCGCGATGGATAATTATACAATCAAAATACAACAATTTGAAGGTCCTTTTGACTTGTTACTCTTCTTTATAGAGAGAGATGAGTTAGATATACATGACATAGCTATTGCACAGATTACAAATGATTTCCTGCAGTATATCAAGCAACTAGAGCAACTAAATATTGATGTAGCTAGTGAATTTATCTTGGTCGCTGCGACGCTAATGCGCATCAAAGCCAAGATGCTCTTACCGCGCAAAGAGATCGATGAAGAGGGCAATGAAATAGATCCACGGGCAGAGCTGGCACAAAAACTTCTTGAGTACAGGCAGTACAAGGCTATTCTCGATGAGATGGGAGAGCTGGAAGATAAGCGATTTTTTAAGCATGATCGAGGCAACACGAGCCATGAGTTGAGAGCGATCGCCGAAAAAGCGCTTGTTGATGTAGAGCTGGAATCCCTGACCTTATATAAATTGTTGCAGGCTTACCAGCAAGTCATGCGTCGATACGAAGACGATCTGAATAGGCCAGTTCATCAGATCGTCAAGTTTGAATATACGATCGAAGAGCAACAAGGTTATCTGCTACACAAAATACGTGTAGCCAAGAAAGCGCGTTTTGAAGATGTTTTTCAAGGTCTCGAGAATAGGATACATGCTATTGTTACTTTCATTGCACTATTAGAGTTGCTCAATCTAGCGCAAATAGCCATTATACAAGGTGAGGGAACAAATAATTTCTGGATTGTACCTGCTGAAGAACGCCCTGTATCTACACTTGAAGAAGAAGAATAAAGTCTTGTTTACATTACCATTCAGCGCCTGGGTAGGACCGCTGTAAATATTGCATTTCTGCCAATATAAATCCTAAGTATTCCATATGAAGGCCTTCTTTTCCACCTTTCCGTACAGCACTATTTGCTGGAAGATGTAAGGTCGCTCTTTCGATGACATCCTTTATTTTTGCTTTTGCCTTCACCTCTATCTCAGATATATCAGGACAAATGCCGTCTTCAATACAAGCAGTTTCATAGCTGGTCGCAAGACAAAGTTCACCCCAGAATGGAAATAGATTATCAAGGGATTGTTGGATTTTTTGATGGCTTTCATCGGTACCATCCCCTAATCTTAGGATCCACTCTGATGAGAAAGTCAAATGATAACTAACTTCCTTGAAACATTTGTTAGCTACTGCAGCCAGTTTCTTATCTGTGCTTGATTTGAGTCCATCTAGGAGATAGTAGTGATAGGTATCAAATAAAAACTGCCTTGCGATCGTATCGCCCCAATGACCGTTGGGTTGTTCGACGAGAAGACTATTTTTAAACGCCCTTACATCGCGTTTCATAGGATAATCATCTTCGGTTTTACCTTCTACTTCTGCAATATATTGGTACAAAAATCGAGCTTCGCCAATGAGATCCAACGCTATGTTTGTCAATGCGATATCTTGCTCTAATACTGGCCCGTGACCGCACCATTCGCCGAGACGTTGCCCTAATATCATGACATTGTCGGCTAGCATGAGCATGAAATCTTTATGATGAGTTTGCATTAATGAGATATTGTTATATATTGAAATTGGTCTAAAATAGTGAAGCTTACATATGCTTCAATTCTATAGGTAGATCATAGAATGTGGGATGACGATAGATCTTGTCTTCTGCTGGGTCAAAGAACGCTTCCTTATCGTCTGGATTATTGGCTGAAATATACTTGGATTCTACAACCCATATACTTTCACCTTCGCTGCGACGGGTGTACACATCTCGTGCATTCTGTATTGCCATATCGGCATCAGCTGCGTGTAGACTTCCTACGTGTTTGTGATTAAGACCTTTTTTTGATCTTATAAATACTTCGAAAAGCGGCCAATCTTTCATTTTTGTAAGGTTTGAATTGGTTATTATTAATTGGTTAAGGGCAAGTAGGCGTAGGTATGGTCATGATCATGCCCAACGATGATATATTGATCAGAAAACAATTATTAAGATCATTTTTGATTATGATTCCTTTACCGATAGTCGATAGATGTAAATCTCCCGTTATTGCGATATGTTTATCGGCTATGGTAGCTGATGTGGTTGATAATTGTCCTGAAGCATTTACGGTCAATCGCCATAATCCACCGTTGGGAGCGGTCAAAATGATACCACCAGATGATGTATTGATCTGTAGACTTCCACTATTAATCTTAGTATTTGAGACGCTTACAGTTGCGTTAGAACTTACGGTCAAAACGCCTGAATTATTTACGTTTATCCTGTGTTTGATGTTACTTACATCGGTGAATACGATGCCGTCGGTAGCACTATTGATCCAGATAAGCGATGGAGAGACCACATATGGCGCATAAGATGCTTGTCGACTCATTTGTACAGCTGCCAGTGCATCTATTCTACCATATCCATAGGTATTGTTGGGTATACTTGAACCTAGGGTTCCATTACAGTTCTGGGTTGATGTTAGTCGGACTGCGGTCTGTTCTAGGATTGTTTCGATGAGTTCCACTTCGCCTTCTAGTGCGGAATTGGCGGAGACCAACAATGCTACTGCTCCAGCTACATGAGGACCCGCCATACTTGTACCTGCCCAGCTAGCGTAGTTATTGACTCCACGGATGCATGATCTTATATTTACTCCAGGTGCACTTACATTTGGTTTCAACCTGATAGATCCGTCCACCGTGACCGCTCCTCTACTACTGAATCCTGCAATGGCATCATTAGTATCGGTTGCACCTACAGAAAAACTACCTTCATATATGGCAGCCGGTGTGTTTACTGTACTGCAGCCAGAACCAGAATTGCCGGCCGAAACTACGACAACGCAGCCAGCTGATCGTAGGTTATTAATAGCCGTATTCATGATCGAAAAATTAGTAGTGTTACATCCTTCTCCAGTAGGACATCCCCAAGAATTATTGATGACGTGTGGCATCTGGTTTGGATCTGCTCCGCTAGGATTGCCATATGGATATGGTGCCAGAAACCATTCAAAACATTCTAAATAAGTACTAGGTGTACCCCATCCACGTTCCATATTGCGACAACCTATCCATTTTGCACCCGGAGCAACACCAATTTGATTACTTAAGCCGTCATCACCTGCCATGGTACCCATCGTATGAGTGCCATGATTGTCATCATCACAAGGCCAGTTGATATTGAGTCCGCAGGGATTTGTTCCTGTATTGTGCACATCTATGACATCGATGGCATCATGCCAGTTAAATGCATGGGTCGAATCAGTGCCATTCCATCCACGATACTTTTGTTTGAGCGTAGCGTCTTGCCACTCATATCCAGTATCTTGACCCCCGATAACTATATTTTGTCCAGTATGTCCAAGTGCCCACACATCTGGTGCTTTGATCTTATTTGTTCCCCATTCAGTCGCGCGCAGATCATGATCGGTTCGGTCTTGAATCGGCTCTAGCATTTCCAGAGGACTATCTTCCACTATCTTTTCTATCTGATCATATTTGGCAAGTTGACTGATAAGTGCCATGTCCGCTTTGAGAGAGATAACATTAGCGATGTAAAAAGACTGATGGGAGATCTGTGCTTGACGCAAAAATGTTGCAACTTCGATCTGGCTGTTTTGCGCTGCTTTTACAAGTTGGTTATAAACGAAATTTGCCTTATTATTTTTGCCTTTGAGCTGTTGTGCGCCATTGACATCACCTTGGTTTTTGAAAACAACCAAAATGGACTGACTTTCAGTATACGGTTTTGATTTTAGTCGACTGTCTATCAATACTTGTCCAAATCCAGCAGACGCATTTCCTGCTAGAAGAGAAATTAACATAATGGCTATTGAAAAACATCTTTTCATCTCACAAATACTTTCCGTTTCAACATCAAAGATAGATATTCTGTTTAGCAAATGAATGATTTTAGCAGGATTACCATTTGAATGTTTCTATATACCTTATATTTGTACTTATAATCCTTACATATGACAATTTTGACCCGCCTTACCTTCTTTTTAGTTAGTCTTACACTGGTCATTTGTGGCTGCAAAACAGATCCGAAATCGACAGCAAATGAATTGCATATTAGAATCAAAAAAGATCCGGAACGCATCAATCCGCTTATATCTCCTAATCCTACATCACGAGAAATATACCAATATATCCATCTATCATTAGCTGATTACGATCCCAATACTTATGAATTAATGCCTATATTGATTAAGTCTATTCCAACAGAGATTGCTATCGATTCAGGTAAATACAAAGGTGGAATTTGCTTTGATATAGAAATAAGGGAGGAAGCAAAATGGGATGATGGCAGTCCTATCACAGCTGAAGACTACCTTTTTACGGTAAAAGCTATTAATCATCCTGCAACCAATACGGGTAAGTATCGCGAGCTTACCGAAAACATAAAAGATGTCATTATAGATCCTAGTAATAAACGTAAGTTTCGGGTAATTTTTGGCCAAGATTATCTTCTTGCCCTAGAGACGGCTATCAATATCGAAGTGTACCAAAAATCTTTTTATGATACTCGAAAATCAACTGACAAATATGCTCTTGCAGACATCATTGATACATTGAAAACCCAAGGAGATACTGTCCTTGCTGCTTTTGTAGCTGATTTCAATGGCAATGATTACTCTCGTACTAAAATCCAAGGAGCTGGGCCCTATAAATTTGTCTCATGGCAAACAGACCAAACCATCGTGCTCGAAAAGAAAGAAAATTATTGGGGTGCAAATATTAAAATTCCAGTTTTGCAGCAAGGACCACAAAAAATGATTTTCCATGTCGTACCTGACGAAGTTACCGCTTTTGCCCAATTGCAAAATGGATCTGTGGATATGATGACAGAGGTTTCTCCTGACAAGTTTGCATCACTTCAAAAGGATACAAAACTGAGTGATCGATTCTCTTTTTATAATCCGGTATTGACAAAATATTACATGATCAATATTAATAACGGAGACCCTAAACTGAGTGATAAACGTGTTCGAAAAGCACTGAATCATTTATTAAATATTGATGACATCGTCAAAAATCTTGAGAATGGACAAGCAACTAGACTAGTAGGTCCTATACATCCTATCAAAAAGACGTACAATGATGCCCTGAAATTAATAACATATGATGTCGATGCTGCAAAGGCTCTCCTCGCGGAAGCGGGCTGGTCGGATAGCAATAAAAATGGTATTGTAGACAAAAAGATTGATGGAAAGGTTACCGAAATGGTACTAGATATCTATATTTCGGGCCAAGAATTAGGAAAGCGGGTAGCCCTCATGATGAAGGAAAATGCAGCCAAAGTGGGAATTACTATCAATGTCGTCGAAAAAGATTTTAAAGCCATCAAGGCAGAAAATCTCAAAACACGACAATATCATCTTGTGCCGAGTGTTGTTTCACAAGACATGCAACCGTGGGATGACTTATCAGGCAGATGGCATAGTAGTAGCGACACACCGAGCGGATCTAATGAAAATTCCTATCGAAACCCAGTCGTTGATCAATTGATTGATAAGGTTCTGATTTCTAAAAATGAAACGGAGAGAATTGCTATTTATCGTGAAATCCAAAAGCTGATTTATGACGATTATCCAGCCATATTTTTGTACGCACCTCAGGAACGGATTGTCATCAATAAAAAATGGAATGCCACTTCCACAGCCAAGCGTCCAGGTTATTTAGCCAATACATTCACAAGTGCGGGAGCGGCTGTGGGCCAAAGTAAGTAAGTATGGTCAATTATGCCATCAAGAGGCTGTTGTACGTCTTGCCTACACTTTTGATAGTGATGTTGATGGTCTTTTTGCTAAGCAAAGCACATCGTAATGATCCAGCTGAGGCCAAATGTCGACTTGAGGGGATAACACCTGGACATGTAAATGAGAATCGAGAATATGCAAAACATTACACAGATTTGGGTCTCAACAAGGCCGCTTTCTATGTAAGTATTGCCCCAGATTTCTATCATCCTCATATCAATAATATTGTTGATAGGACATTACGTCAACAAATGATTGCTTTTGAAGATCAGAAAATTCAATATCGATATATTGAGCATTATCTTGCTCAACGAGATGCCCTTATTCGAAAACAGCTGGCTGACACCACACTTCAAAATAATCATGCTGCTATATCCAAGACGCAGTTTATAACTAACATATTTACGCTATCAGATCATGTCAAATCGTTGCCAGCAAGTACTGAATGGGTTGAAATGGTAAGTACACTCAAAAAAGGACAAACTACTTATTATTTACCGCGATTACAGTGGCATGGAACTGCCAATCAATTTCATCAATGGGCTAAAAAAGCAATCATCTTTGAATTTGGCACTTCAATCGAAGACGGCCAGTCGATTGCGATGAAAGTAAAATCAGCACTCAAGTGGACACTTTTATTATCATTTATCAGCTTACTTCTGACCGCTATCATTTCGATATTGAGTGGAAGTTATAGTGGTTTTTATGCAGGGAGTTGGTGGGATAAAATATCGCATATATTTTGGATGGTTCTATACTCTATACCGTCGTTTTGGCTGGCTTCGATGCTGATTATGTATTGCACATCAGACATCTATGGCCTGCATATATTTGCTAGTCCCGGTAACTGGATGATCGACGACAAGAAGTCATTTTTGGGACAAGTTTTGGCATCTTCAAGTCAGTTGATCTTGCCTATTCTATGTTTGGTGGTCAATGATATTGCTTTTTTTTCGCGCTTGACTCGAAATAACGTTAGGTCACAAAAAGCGGAATTGTTTACGACGATGGCTATGGCGCGAGGCATTAAGGATAGAGATATCTTATGGCGATATGTTATGCCTAATTCTCTAATAGCGCTGGTAACATTTCTGATAGGAATGATACCAGCTTGTTTCTCGGGAGCTTTGATTATTGAGATTGTTTTCAATATTCCGGGCATGGGACAACTGATGTTTGACAGTATTCAGCATGCGGACTGGCAGGTTGTTTTTGCGATCGTATTAATTATTGCAGTTGTGACTATTATCACGATGGCCATCGGAGATGTTTTGTATATGTGGCTCAATCCTAAAATTACAAATTACGATGAAACCCCACATTAGTTCTTTGCCCGTCATACCATATCGGATCGCCGCGATATTGTTGTCACTCTATGTAGCCATTGGGTTGCTTAGCCCATGGCTGGCATCAAAAGAACCTATTGTCTGCTTCGGAAATCAAAATTGTATCAATGCGCTCATACCTTATGATGCTAGTACGCTACATACGGACCGTAAGAATATACCAACCTTTACCGATAGCAGGCATATACTTGGCACCGATATACTAGGACGCGATGTGGCTGCTGGATTGATAAGTGGTACACGTAAAAGTCTATGGATTGGACTCGCCACCGCAATCTTGAGTGGTTTTTTTGGTTGCTGGCTTGGGATTTCTGCGGCCTATTTTGGTGATCAAAAATACCGAGTCAATAGGGTAGGATTCTGCATTGCCATTTTGATATTTTTGATAGGAATGTTTTACATCTCCTTCGAATGGTTGATTTTTGGTCAATCCCAATTAAAGTGGGGGATAGGCTCTTTGGCCTTAATTGCAGGATGTTATTGGCTAAGTCGGAATATCGGTAGGAAGCGGCAATGGACTGTCAATGTAGATCTCTTAGTCTCAAAGATGATCGAAGTGCGAAAATCGATTCCTAGTCTATTCCTATTACTTGCCATTTTACCTGTTTTCACTACCAGGTCGATTGTCAATGTGATCATAGTACTGTCTCTATTTTTATGGAGTTACTTTGCCCAATATGCGAGGGCAGAGACTATGCGAATTAGATCTGAAAATTACATCCGGCGTGCTGAGATGCTTGGTCTTGGTAATTGGACGATCATGTGGAAGCATATCTTTCCAAACATTATACCTACGTTGATGGTGGTTTTTTGTTTTAGTGTAGCGGCTTGCATATTGGCGGAGTCCTCGATATCATTCTTAGGTATAGGATTAGCGATCGATGACATAACTTGGGGAACGATGCTGTCAGAAGGTCGAAAAACATTAGTCTGGTGGATGGTAGTATGGCCAGGACTAGCGATTTTTGTGCTAGTATGGTCGCTCAATACAATCGCTTCTTACTTGCAAGAAAAGTATCGCAACTAACGTTTTTTATTCTTTTTACGTTGTTTTTTTGAAAATAGATCTGACTTGCCACGCTTGGTAGTTTCCATGTCGGGGGCATATTTTTCTTCCAATCCACAACCTTCTTTCACCTTACATGACGTATTGGGGACAATAAATAAGCCCAAAAGGAAGAAATATAATGCAATACGTTTGTTAGAAGCCATGATCCATGAATTGAGTGGTAAAGATACCGTTTTGGTATGTGATTTAGTGATTTAACTGAATTATTGAAGGTTTATTGTGTCATATTACAAAGATAGTGCCATCAAAATTATAAAATTGAAGAATGCAAAATTTGAATTTTATATATGTAATTGAAACGTGAAGCAGCCCAAAAACCTTAAAATTGTTATTTTTATTGGGTTTTGGCGATATTTTTATGCATTAACATTAGTTTATATATAAGAAAATGGTACATTTGCAGCCGAATTATTTATTTAAATATAAAAATCACTAAAATGAACAAAGGAGATTTAATCAATGTAGTTGCTGAGGCAGCTGGCGTAACTAAGGCACAAGCTAGTAGCGCAATAGATGCAGTATTTAACGGAATCGAAGCTACTCTTAAGGGTGGTGAGAAAGCTGCTTTCGTAGGTTTCGGTACATTCTCAACAGCTCACAAGCCTGCAAGAGAAGGTAGAAACCCGGCTACAGGAAAAACAATCCAAATCGGTGCTAAAACTTCAGTGAAGTTTAAAGCTGGTAAGTCATTGACTGACGCAGTAAACTAATCTTATACGATTAGCATCCTGTCAAGAATAAATAGAGGCGATAAGAGTTTATACTTTTATCGCCTTTGTTTTTATATTCTTCGTGTTGACTATTTGATTAATACTGATATCTTCGAACCATTTCTAAAATGGGGTTGAAGTAACAATCGTTGTGACGTGTTTTTCTAAAAAGTAGTTATTCTTCTCCGCTTCCCATTTTACTAGCATTTTCAGCTACTTGAAGAGATTTGATGAC
>JANMMV010000266.1:0-4236 GCA_031373565.1 Saprospiraceae bacterium | reverse complement strand
CAAGTTTTATGAAGGGCAGGAAATAACCTATCAAACGTACGGCAGTGATGAGTGGTATGAAGATAAGATAAACCAGTTTTTGGTAAATGATACTACGATTTTGTTCGAGAACTCAATGCTACATCTTCGTGATCTAGCTTCGATCAGAATCGAGAATGGAACTGCTCAAGGCATTAGTAAAAGTTTGATTGTTTTTGGGAGTGCATGGCTCGTTTATGGCGGGGTGTCACATTTTAGATCTGAGCAGTACAGATTTACATGGGGGACATTTGCTATTGGTGCTACAGCTATTGGAGTCGGGATATTGACAGCAAAGGTGGCAGGCAAGAAGTATTATCGTGCCAAAAGAAATGCTCGATTTAGATTACTCGATTTAAATTTTGTGGAAGATCTACGCTAATTAGCCCATTTCATTTTCTGAGATGTCGTGACTTACTTGTGCATCAAGGATATAATAGCTCTTGAAGAAAAGTCCTGCAGCAAGGCCAAACATGAAGCCACCAATGTGAGCCCACCAAGCGACGCCCGCCGAAGCAGCATTAACAGGACCTAATGATCCAAATCCTGAGAATAACTGCTGTATAAACCACAGTCCTAGGAAAATCAACGCCGGTACCTGAAATGATCTAAAGAAGATAAGGACTAGTACCCTGATTTGTGACTTTGGAAACATGACTAGGTAGGCACCCATAACAGCGGATATCGCTCCGCTTGCCCCTAAGGAGGGTATTACTGCTGGATGAATGTTTGCATTGTCTCCGCACGGATTTACCTCGTTACATATAGCGCACGCAATTGATCCGCTTTCGTATCCCAAAGTACTAGCATATATGTGGGCAAAGGTTGCAAAAAGGCCTCCAGCAATATAGAATAAGATAAAATAAAAATTCCCAATTTTGGCTTCAATATTATCAGCAAAAACCCACAAAAATAGCATATTGCCTATCAGATGCATCCATCCACCATGCATAAACATGCTAGAAATAAGCGTGTGATAGTCATTACCTTTTAATATTTGTAGCGGGATTGTTGAAAATTCGCAAACAAGACTACCTTCTGTTGTAACTTGCAAAAGGAACACCAATACATTAAATAAGATAAATAAGTAGCTGAATACAGGTTTGCTACCACCACTTACTTGGGTGTCACCTATAGGAAAAAACATAATTTAAGGTTTTGGAAGTGAATACCTGCTCTATGCTTAAATGATAATCTTGTAAAGATTTTAATTTTTATCAGCATTATAAATATGTGTCAAGATCTTCTTATCTTCCTCTGACATAACCACGTTGCGACGCCCCAATACTATTTCGGCAGTGGCTATAGCTTTATCTAGTTTGTGATCAATAAATCCTGCAGCGCCTCCCCACGAGTATGAGGGAATAAAATTTCGTGGGAATCCGTCCCCAAATATATTGCAAGCTACACCTACGACCGTGCCTGTGTTAAACATGGTATTTATGCCACACTTGGAGTGATCAGCCATGACCAAGCCACAGAATTGTAACCCTGTGTCCATAAAGCTTTTGGCTCTATAAGAATACAATTTGACGGGGAGATAATTGTTTTTAAGGTTGGATACATTTGTGTCGGCTCCAAGATTGCACCATTCGCCTATGATGCTATCTCCCAAAAAGCCATCATGGCCTTTATTAGAGTTAGCTATGAAAACTGTGTTTTTTATCTCTCCACCAAGCCTGCATCCGGGTCCTGATGATGTACCACCGTATATCTTAGCACCCATTTTAACAATATTATCAGATCCGATTCCGATGGGCCCCTGGAAAATACTTCCTTCCATCAATATGGTATCTTTGCCTACATAAATAGGACCATTTTGGGTATTGAAAATACAACACTCTGCGCTGACTCCGGTTTCAAAAAATACGGGATTCGTCCCAATAATGGTGTTTGTCGGAGAAATGGGCATTGATACTTTACCCCGCGTGATAAGTTCGAAATCCAATACTATCTCTGCACTATTAACCCTGATAATATCACCGAGTGATTTGATACGAGTCGTTAAAGCAACGATGCTTGGATCGAGCTCGCTACTTTCTATAGATTCAAAACTTTCCGGATTTAGATTAAGCTGTATCATTTGATCCTCAGTAACTCTAGCGGCAAGCATGTCTTCACCAATCATGAGTGCTTCATTGATTTTGAGCTTTAGAACTTCGTCAACTAAAATTTGGTTGGGAACAAAAGTACTATTTATAAGGAAGTTGTCCTTTTCAATATGAATCGGAAACTTACTATTAAGGTATTCCTGGGTTATGTACGATATGTTACTTTCGTCAATGAATTGCATCCATTTTTCTTTGATAGTAAGCATACCAACTCGAAGTTCAGCAATAGGCCGAGTCGAAGTGATGGGCTGCAAGTCGAACCACTGGTCGCCTCCAAAAAGTATGATGTTAAACATATGAGCAGTTTGATCTGTGTACTGTTATACAAAGATACAAAAAAATAAAAAAGCCCTTACAAAAATTGCAAAGGCTTCTATTTTTTATGAAGATTTTTTTACTAAACTTGCTTGTTAGAAAAATTAGCAAATTTCTTGTTGAATTTATCAATTCTACCTGCTGTGTCAACAAACTTCACTTTTCCAGTGAAGAACGGATGAGAAAAAGAAGATACTTCCATTTTAACTAACGGATATTCTTGACCATCAGTGTACATAATAGTCTCTCTAGTTTTGGTACATGATCTTGTCAACAACATTTCATCATTAGATATGTCCTTGAAAACTACCATTCTATATTCTTGTGGATGAAGATCTTTTTTCATTTTCGGATGATATTTTATTGTTTAAGCTGTCCCTTATTTATTAGGAGTCGCAAAGATAAAACCTTTTTTGGAAAATTCTTATAAGAATCGCAAAAAAAATGTTAAGATTTGACCTGATTTGATGAAACTACATATTCAGGCCTCCACAAACACTCAAAACTTGTCCAGTTACATACGTTGACAAATCGCTGCCTAAATAAACGCACGCGTTAGAAACGTCATCACCTGCGCCCAATCTGTTAAGCGGTATGTTTGATATGTATGCTTTCTTTTGGTCATCCGTCAGCACGTGAGTCATGTCAGTCTCTATAAAACCTGGGGCAATCACATTGCACCTGATGTTTCGAGATCCCACTTCTTTGGCAATTGATTTTGAAAACCCGATGATTCCAGCCTTGGAAGCTGCATAATTAGCTTGGCCGGCATTGCCAAATACGCCAACAACCGATCCCATATTAATAATAGATCCACCGCGCTCTTTCATCATAGGTTTGAGTACGTGTTTAGTAAGATTGAAAACAGACTTCAGATTGATGTTGATCACTTGATCCCATTGATCTTCGCTCATACGCAGCATTAAGGTATCTTTTGTAATGCCAGCATTATTAATAAGAATATCGATTTTACCAAACACAGCGATGACATCACTTATCAATTGTTCTGCTTGGCTATATTCCGATGCATCAGATTTGAACATGATCGCATTAATGCCGTAAGCAGCAGCTTTTTGACGAACGATTTCGGCTTTTTCTTCCGATGATACATATGTAAAAGCTACATCTGCGCCTTCGCTGGCATATTTTAGTACTAGAGCTTCTCCGATACCGCGTGAACCACCTGTTATGAGGGCCTTTTTGCCTGTTAATAAACCCATGAAATTGTAAACTTTAAAGGTTGAGGATGAATGATTAAAGCACAAAAGTATCTAAATAAAGTGTTTTAACACATCTTAAGCGGCTAATTAATAAAAACTTGTTAATCTAAATGCAACAGTATTGCATTTAGGAAATAGATTTGTATCTTTGCGATCCAAATTAGATCGTTTTGAAAAAATTATTAGGAATTAATCCTGATGTTGCAGGTTTTTGGACATCGATGCTTTGTGCGATACATTGCTCTGCTCTTCCGTTGCTTTTGGCATTTGGGGCATCAGGTTCACTATCTTGGCTACACAATCACATGCTCGATTGGATCATCATTTGCATCGGTTTGGTGATCGCCTTTTACTCACTTTTAGGTGATTATGTCAGCAAGCATAATAATAGATTACCGCTTACAGTGGCTTCTTTCGGCTTTTTGTTTTTATTTGTGGGTATGATACACCACCATGGATGGATGTTGTTATTTAGTGTGTGCGGTGGATTGATGGTGGCTTCCTCCCATATTATCAATCATAGGCTAGGGCACAAAAGATCATCGTTTACTTCATAATTATTGAAAGTAAAC
>JANMMV010000262.1:0-8681 GCA_031373565.1 Saprospiraceae bacterium | reverse complement strand
GCGGATAGGATTCTCGCCAAGTGCAAATTTGATTGTGCGGGGAGCTCCTACCATCCGTAGATCATCTGGATTTGTAGTTCCGTAGCGATGTTTGATCGTTTCACACTGACCACCGACTGCATTTGCAGATCCATGCATAGCATGCGAGATCGTTACGCCACCAGCCAATGCCCGATAAATATTTACATCTAATGGATCTAAGCCATCACCTACATTTACTTCAGCTGTGATAGGATTTGTACCTTCGTTGACTACATCTAGTGCTATGTGTGAGTGTGCATCTATAATCCCAGGCATCACGTACATGCCAGCTGCATCAATAGTGGTCGTTCCCGCGGTGGTAGAAATATTCTTGTCTATTTTTGCGATTTTACCATTGGTAATCAGTATGTCTGTATTCTCCTTGACCCCCTGTGTGATTGTAAGGATAGTACCATTTTTTATTAAAACATTTTGCGCATTGATCGTTTGCGATAAGCAGCAAATGAGCGCTAAAGAGTAGATATATATATTTTGTCTCATGATGTGATTGCTAATTTAGTTAGAAAGATTTTGGATCACTTACATATTCTCCAGTCAAATTAAAAGTGCCCATTTCGGGGATGGATGCTGTCCCGGTAAATGACTTTCCGTCAAAGGTAACTTCGATATCTACTTTCACCGGTTCATCCATATCTGCCATAATGTAAAAACTTACTTTATTACCTTCTACCTTAATGTCTTGGGCTTGATCTTCATCATTGGGTGTTGCATCATCAGTCAAGGTAATCGTATAAGTGTTATCTTCTTTTTTAATATTCATTTTGCCGAGTTGCGGTTGACCATTGACTACCGCAGTATATGACCAATATCCCACAATCCCTCCTTTACCGTTGCTTTTGCCATCTCCTTTAGTTTCAGGCTTCTTAGGTGCAGAGTAATCAAACTTTTTACCATCAACAAAGACATATTTTATAGTAGACTTTTCATCAAAGTATGGCTTCTGGGTCACAACAAGATTGGCTATTTTACCCTTCTCAACTGTCCCCACTAGGTTAGATAGTCCCATCATTTTGGCAGGATGTGTTGTCAGTGCAGCTAAAGCGTAGTTCTCACTAAGTCCCGCTTTGATCATGCGACTTAAGGTCTTCTTAAGATCTCCAGGTTTGCCATTGATCATGGAAAACGCAAAAGGCACTCCCTGCTTTTCAAACATCGCCGCTTGGCTGACATATTGCTTATTTGATTCTAAACGCTTTGCATCAAAAGCATCACGCTCGGGGTCTTTCTTTTCTTCGACTTTCGGTTTAGCGGCAATAGCATCTTTCTTGATTGCCACTGAGTCCTTTTTAGTTGCTGTGCTGTCTTTGACTTCTTTAGCCTTATCCTCTTCGGGAAGATCAAGAGAGAGCATGACGCCGATACTTTTGGATTTGATACGATCTATATAGTGCCATCCTTGTTTGACTTCGACAAGCGTCATATCAAAACCTAACTCATCTCTCAATGTCAGGGCTTTGTGTACATCTTTGGTTTGTACAGCTACCATTTGAATGATTTGTTTCTTGATAGTAGCAGGATACAACGACATGACTTCTTTGCTGTAATCTGGGCGAGCCAGTCCAACTGGATTGGTTTTAAATTTCTCTTCGTGCGTACCTGCGATATTGGCATTTCTGAACAATTCACGAAACTTTGCCATGACAGCGATACTCGTAGATGGAAATACACCACGTGCTGGTTCCAAAGCAAAATTCTGCACTGTTGCCGACTTGACAAGCATCTTATCCGCAACTCCGTCCCCAAGCATGTAAATATTGCTCTGCCCTGGCAACATCAAACCGCGAGGAGCTACTTGAGACAGCGTAAAACCTGCAGATCGCATATCGCCTACAGATTTGTCTGATGATTTGAAAGTTTCAGAAGCTAAGATATGTGGTGTAATACCAGCCACATCCATTGGTGGGGCACCAGGATTAGCCACCTTCGCCCGCTCTTTTGGTTCGGGTTTAACAATACCCGTATTAGAATGCCCGTCTATAAACCCAGCATATACATACATAGAGTCTGCTGGTACGATCTGTGCATCAAAAGTAGGCTTGACCATAGGACCAAGATCCATGATAAAGCCATCTTTGATCAAAACGTGCTGATTTGATAGGATCGTTCCCGGCTTTTGCACTACATTACAATTGCGTAGATAGAAAGTAGAGCTGAGTATTTTGGGGGCATCGCTATTCTGACCATAGCTGTAGGAAGTGACCATCCATACTAATGTGAGTATGATGATTCGACTTGAATAAGGGTTCAATTTCATTGTATCGCGGTGATTCTGTGGCAAAATAACCGTGAAGATATGAGAAAGTTTGAAATTTCATCAGAATAAAACATACCTCCAAATAATTCACTCTAAGAAAACAAAATTTGTCATATCTTGGGGTCATAAACAACTAATCTATGGATTCGAGTAAAGTCATTGTGCACAGTTTATTTACGGATTTTGATATTTCGCTTTTTCAGACGGGCAAGCATTATAATTTGTATGAAAAAATGGGGGCTCATCCCATGATTGTGAATGGACAGGAAGGATGTTATTTTGCAGTGTATGCTCCCAATGCTGAGTTTTTAACCGTCGTCGGTGATTTCAACGAATGGAACGGGGATCATCACATGCTTTACTCGCGGTGGGATGGATCTGGTATTTGGGAAGGCTTTTTACCTGGTGTTTTATCTGGCATGGTATACAAGTATCTCATCGTGCCTCGCAACAATGGTCGTGTGCGCATGAAAGCAGATCCTTATGGTCAACAGATGGAGACACCACCACTTTCGGGGTCCATCGTACCTACACTATCTATGTACAAATGGCAGGACAAAGACTGGTTAAAAAATAGGGCTGAAGTCAACCCACTCCACAAACCTATGTCCGTCTATGAAATGCACTTCGGCTCATGGCGACGCAGATTGGATGAAGAAGCACGTTCTTATACATATAGAGAAATGGCGGTGGAGCTTGTTCCATATCTAAGTGAAATGGGCTATACCCATGTAGAATTTATGCCGCTCACAGAGTTTCCCTACGAGCCGTCATGGGGATATCAAGTATCAGGATATTATGCAGCTACGAGTCGGTATGGAAACCCAGATGACCTTATGTACCTGATAGATCAATTGCATAATGCAAACATCGGCGTGATCATGGATTGGGTGCCAGCACACTTTCCATCCGATGACTTCGCACTTGCTACATTTGATGGGTCATGCGTATTTGAACATCCGGACAAACGCAAAGGATATCATCCTGATTGGAATACATTAATATTCAACTTCGGAAGGCCAGAAATAAAATGTTTTTTGATAAGTAATGCATTTTATTGGATGGACCGATTTCATATTGATGGCCTGCGAGTAGATGCAGTTTCTTCTATCGCTTATCTTAATTATTCACGTGGAGACGGTGAGTGGGAACCTAATAAGTACGGTGGTCCCGAAAACCTAGAAGCGATAGAATTTCTTCAAGAGTTCAATATAGCCGTATATGGAAAGTTTCCGGGTATACAGACAATCGCTGAAGAATCTACCTCTTATCCCATGGTTTCAAGGCCTATCTATCAAGGCGGACTAGGATTCGGACAAAAATGGATGATGGGATGGATGCATGATTCTATAGACTTTTTCAAGAGAGACTTTGTGTATAGAAAATTTCATCAGAATGACATCACTTTTAGTTTAATGTATGCTTTTTCAGAAAACTTTATGCTTGCCTTCTCTCATGATGAAGTCGTACACGGTAAAGCATCGATGATAGGCAAAATGTGTGGCGATGAATGGCAAAAATTTGCCAACCTGCGAACACTTTATGCCTTTATGTTTACTCATCCAGGGACCAAATTATTGTTTATGGGCAATGATATGGCACCCTATACTGAGTGGAATTTTAAGTGGCAACTTGAGTGGGACTTATTGGCATTCGATTCACATCGAGGGGTAAATACACTCGTCAAAGATCTAAATGGTATCTATAAATCGCACAAAGCGCTACATCATTTCAATTTTAATTATGAAGGCTTCGAATGGGTAGATGCTGGCGATCGCTCAAACTCGATACTGATTTTCAAACGTAAGTCAGATATCAAAGATGACCACATGCTTGTCATCGTCAATCTCAATATCACGCCACACGAAAGCTATGCTATTGGTATGGATAATAAAGCCACATATGAGCTAATTCTTAACACGGACGAAAAGCAATATTGGGGTAGTAATTTTGACATCATCAGCAAGCCATCAACCAAGAAGAAAGAAATACACGGCAAGCCTCTGTCGCTCGAAGTGATGATACCACCGTTATGTGTGTTAGTTTATAAAAATGTCTTAAAACCTAAAGCTCCAGCTGATAAAAAACCGATCAAAAAATTAATAAACCCAAATTAAGCATTGGGCTTCGTTACGAAACGGAATTATTCAAAATAGCAATTAAGCACGGAATTTTTATTCCGTAGTCGTAGTAAATACTACGGCGAGGACAGAAAAACGAGTACTGAAATTGATATGAAGTAGAATTTCGTTGCAGTAGATTTCTAATGCGTAATCTGGGTTCATATAAGGATTAAGGTTTTATCGTCAATTGATTAGGCGAATTGATATCGAGTTTTGCCTTAGGTTGCAACAGCATAAATCTAATCAAAGCCGCGATGTCAACTTTAGGATAAAACGGTATATACGCTGGAACGATGACTTCGTCCGTAGCAACTGGGATTGCGCCATCTGCCCAGTTATTGATATTGCTCCATAAATGATCTTGTGCTCCAATCCATCCTTTGGCAGCGCCATTAAACATGGACAATTGTGCATCTGAAGTAAGTGTAATACCACTATTGTATATCACATCATATCCACTTGTATTCAACTGGTTACCAGTGCCTATAGATGCCCAAGTAGCGTTATGTTCATTTTCGCCACGACTATATAGCCTGAAACTTGACGCTACAGATAACGGGGTTACAAGTCCGGTTTCCTTAAAGCGTAGTGATGTAAGTCCCGTAAATGTTGCATTGGTCCCATAATTATTCAATATCCAATAGCTCTGCGACACAGGTTTAGTACCTCCGGGGACAAAGTTGGGCCTTGTATCTAATCTTGAGACCACCATCTTACCATTAGGGTAGGTACCTGAAGTACCGAAGGTCATATCTAAACCTACATTACTAATATATGTGCCAGCTCCGCTGATCGTTAATAAGGAGCTCTGTCCACTTCCAATCGGTGCTGTACTTGGGGTGATGACTGCATTGGCTACTATGTTAGCATGATCATTACCCGTATTGTCGAGAACGAGTCCTTGACCATTGAGTTTATTGAATTGGTAGTATGCTAAGAGGCTTCCATCATTTTGTACTTGACCTTCTTTTGTAAGGTGCCGGATAAGTCTAATCTCATCTTCTGCTAGCGTTCTATTCCAAACCGTAACTTCATCTATTTCCCCCTTGAACGACTTATCATAATGACCAAAACCTAGATAGAGGTCGGTGATACTACCACCATAGAGAGTTCTATTGTGTATATATTTTTGGTCATTTAGATATAAAGTAGCTTTGGTAGGTTCTATGGTTAGTGCCACATATGACCAAACATTCAGTGGAATGGTCAACCCACTGTTGTTACCCCACGTATTACCAGCTCCAGGCCATTTATACCATAGTTTTGTTGCGAAGTAATCAATAATCAATCCTTCAGTATCTGTACAGTGTGCGCACCAATCGCCCGATGAAACAAGTGCAGCGAATCCTTGCTGAGCCCCATTAGGTTTCCACCATCCAGTGATGGTAAAATTTCTAATACTGTCCTTATTAAAATTTCGTGCTACCGCATAGTCACCATTAGCAGAAGTCAATAATGAATTACCGGGGATAAAATCGACGCCACATTGATTTGTAACTTTGATCATACCAGGAATGGTCTTAGCATTCGATTGACCGTCCGCTTGCGAAACGGTCAGCGTCACGTCATAATTGCCAGCTACATTGAGTACTACTTTCGGATTTCGAACCGATGTGCCGCTTATAAAAGATGGTGCAGGAGAAATACTCCATGCATATGTCGCTCCCGCGCCAAGAACTATTGATCTACTATCTAGCAATACCGTGTCTCTAATACAATATACAGAATCAATCATCGCTTGCGGCATGGCTTGAGGCTTCAAAGCACTCACAAAAGGCACCTCCCAAACTCCTTTTGAACCAGCCATTCTGATCTTATTATCTCTGTAGAATGGTGCGGTCCTGAATCCACCGTGAAGCAAAGGCAAACCAGTATTGTATTGGGTCCAAACGCCTGTATTGATATCATGGTAGAAAAAATGATCGTTGGTCATGGCATAAATTTTGTCGCCAGCAGAACTAGGATGGTATATCAAATTCTTGATATCTTGATTTGCCAGCGTTGACGTATATTTATTGGTCCATATATTACCACCATCGGTAGACCTGAATATTTTATTTCCATTCAAACTAGAGTTAGATCCTACCCATACTTCGTTTTTGTTGAACGGATTGAGGGCAATGCTCAGATCCCGCCATGAACCTCCTGATATCGGCGGTGTTGGAAGGATATTAAAAGTTAGCCCTCCGTCAGTACTCTTAAATACTGTCCAAACAGAACTACTTCGGCGCGTCAATACATAGATAAAATTAGGGTCATCTCTACTGATCTCAAATATTCTTACGCCAGTGGTGTTACCAGATAATGATGGAAAAGTATATAATATTGCAAAACTAGATCCGCCATTCGTTGACTTATATAACTTGTCATCCTTACCTACATATACTACGTTTGTATTTATCGGATGCCATTCCACCTCACTATAATCAAAATGGTAGTAACTTTCTTTAGGAAATAGGGCTAAGTTTGCAATAGATTTCGGCGCTTCATTTATGCTATTTGGTAATTTATCAGCACCAGCATCACTCGTATATGTATGTCTATTAAGAAAAGGGTGAACATAGCCAGTTGCAGATTCTGCTCCACCCAAAAAGACGGTACTACCAGTAGGATAATTTTCATGAAAACCTGCATTGCCATTATGGTATCTCCCTCCGATCCATGTATCTTCATTCCATCCCTGGCCGAAGCCCCAGAAATCGCTTGCAGTGATACCATTGTTCCTTGATGAAGTGGTCAGACATTGATCGTTACTATATACGATGCCGCCATCAGAAGCAATCCATATATCATTTCCCACCACGTCTATATCTTGTATATCAGCGTGAGCGACCAGTGATCTCGTACCTCTTATATATTCAATACTGCCACCTTTATTAGGTGACTCACAGAGCCATATGGTTCCTAACCAAAACTTATCAGCATTAGAGTGTGATACATCGAGATCAAAATTATACCAACCTTGATGATATCCATCGCTGTATCCAGCTACATACCATGGCGTATTCATATCATTGCCTGATGGATAGGTCCATACACCGTTAGTATTTGATATTGACGCACCATTATAGCCTGAAGCGTTGAGCCATGTATCCGACCCGTTAGTACTATGATAAACCGCTATCCAGCCATTGTCCCCCGCCTTGCCTGATGCGATGATTCCTGCGTATACTCGTTCTGGGTCTGCTGGCGTGACACCGATCTTGCAACCATATACGGTAGCATTAGCGAGATCTGAAGGTACATAGTATCCATTGTCTTTTAGCAGCCAGATATCACCAGAATTGATAGATTTGTAAATTTCTGGACGTTTAGCAGCATCATTTTTGTAGGCCAAATACAATGTCGTAGACGTTCCCGGTTTGAAAGAAATATCTTGAACTGGACCTGTAAATTTGATGGTCCAGGTCGCTCCACTATCTGTACTCTTGTACAAACCATTGGCAGTACCTGCGTACATGATACTAGTAGATGTTGGGTTGATAACTAATACGTCAACTGACGCAGAAAATGTAAAAGATAGCGCCCACGAAGTACCTCCATTTATACTTTTATACAGTGCCGATCCCACCGTGACAAAGACTATATTTTCGTTAATAGGGTCAACCTTGATATCTGAGGGAGAACCGATACTGTAAGTATGTGAAACTGGAAACCAATTAAGTCCCTTATCAATGGTCTTAAAGATACCTCCTGTTTCCATACCTGCATAAAGAACGCTAGGATTCGATTGAGACACCCCTAGACAATAAACATTAGCTTGGGTACTTAGTTCTTTAGGCACAGATCCCGATTCATAAGTTTTGTTCGGGCCTATACACGTCCAATTACTCATGCGACTTCCATCAATACTTTGACTGGACTTAGCTCGCTCATAAGCCACAAATGTTGCTGATTCGCTAGGAAAATTGACGATACCGTCTTCATTGACATACTTTGAAACTTTCTTGTGCCAATATTTAAAGTTTTGAGTGTGAATATTCTTTACAAAAGGATTATCAAGATAGTATGCATCTTTAGCCGATACAATAGCTTCAAAGTTTGAATCATCTGTATACATTAATACTGCCCATGAAGGTGTCGTCGCATCGATCATAGGAATCGCCTTAAACCATTCCGGATGCTTTGGTTGTGGGTAATACGATTGAGAAATTAATAAACTACCTTGTATGAAAAGTAAACCAATTAGTAAAAAGAAGCTTTTGACTTTCATAGATATATAAAGTTATTTATGTTGATGCAAAGATAATGCCTTTTACGGC
>JANMMV010000249.1:0-6250 GCA_031373565.1 Saprospiraceae bacterium | reverse complement strand
AAGGCTGGTTTCAAAAATGTATATATTTCATTGGTCAAAGAGCCCCTTGTCGGCAAATATGACCTATCTACAAATGACGCGGGCAATGGAAATATCCTTGAAACGGCAACAGGAACATTATACAGTTCCAATTTTGCTGGCGGTAGTGGAACACTCGAAATTACTGAGAAAACAGCGGATCGTATCAAAGGAACTTTTTCCTTCACGGGCACTACGAGTGCAGGAGCAAAAAAAGTGGTAAGTGGTGGCAAATTTGACGTAAAAATCAAATAAACATTTACAATAATTAATCTCACTGAACCTAAAAACAGTTTGTTTCTAAGACCATTCTATAATAGAGTGGTCTTTTTTTTTATTTTAGGGATAAAGCAAACGAGATAAATCAATTTCTTGCTAAAAATTCCATCACTTGGTCCTTCTTTCGTTGTGAAACGGGAATTTGATTGCCATCTTCCATTACTAAAATGCCGCCATCTGTCCGCTCAAACTTAGCAATCAGTTTGGAATTGACTAAGAAAGAATGATGACATCTTAAAAATTTATGTGTCTCCAGTAGCATTTCGTATTCCTTAAGGTTTTTCGATATAATCAAAGATGGGGAATTTGTGATGACAAATTTTGTATACGGACCATCAGCTTGACAATAGATGATATCTTTGATCTTGACAAAATAAGTTCCATGTGCATCATTTAGCGCAATTTTTTGATCCACCGGTGGACGATCGGATTTGCCCATCTGACTGAGTAGCACTTCAATATTTTCATGTAAATTCTTTTTCTGTACGTTTTGAATTGCCTTTGTCAATGAATTTTCTAACGCGGCTGGGCTAATTGGTTTCATCAAATAGTTCAAAGCACTAAACTCAAAAGCTTGTATGGCGTATTGATTGTGCGCTGTTGTAAAAATAAGTTGAAAACTTGGGAATTCTACCCTTCTCAGTAAATCAAAACCCGTACCATCTTCCATTTCTATATCCAAAAACAAAATATCGGGCTCAATGGCTTCGATTTGACTTAATCCATCTTGAACACCAGTTGCTTCATAGATTAAGACGCTAGCATCCATAAAATGCTTAATTAATTTTACGAGCGACGCTCTAATAGGCTGTTCGTTGTCAACAACTAAAATTTTAGTTTTCATATATTAAGGGTAACTTGATAATAACAGTAACACCTTGTGTAGGGTTGTTGACAATTGAAAAAGTAGCTTCACTCTTTAGCTTCATATTGAGCAAATAAATCCTATCTTTAATGATCTGCGATGCCCTACTTATATACGGTTTTGCTTGTTCAGACTGGTAATTTAATCCTTTTCCATTATCCAAAACTATGATTTTGATTCCTTTTGTGTCACTGCTAAAAGTAATTTTCAGCTTGCCCTTATATGACAAATCAGCAAAACCATGTTCAATGCAATTCTCTATAAATGGCTGAACGATCATGGATGGTATTAATAAATTTTCAGTATCAAGTGCAGAATCTAATGCGAGTTCAAAATCGAATTTTTCGGGATATCTCAGTTGTTGCAATTCTACATACTCCCGCAAAAATGATTCTTCTTGATCAATTGTTACGTATTCTCGGTACGTATTCTCCAAAGTTTCACGCATGATGTGAGAGAACTTAGATAGGTTTTCTGCTAATAAAATCGAGTCTGTTTCATTGATAGCAAAACTTTGTAAAGAAGCTAAAGCATTGAAGAAAAAATGTGGATTCATCCTAGCCCTATTTAGTCTTTGCTCTGTTTCCATAATGACTTGCTTTTGCTTTAAATCTCTCTGTCTATACCAGTAAAATACAGCTAGCGATGCCAAGGAAAGCAAAAGCAAACCCAACCATAGCAAACTCTTTTGATTTTTGAGCTGCATGATTGTATTTTCTTGTTTCTCTTTTTGGTACTTCTTTTCTAAGTCATTGATAATGGTTGTCCGCTGTTCTGTAACTAATTTTTCTTTTAGTAATGCAAACTCTTTCAATGCTACCAAGGCTTTAGACTGCTCACCAATTGATTCGTAGACAGCGGATCCTTCTTTCAATATATTTGCCAAGAAACTCTGCTGAGAATATTTTCTAGCATAATAAATGGCACTATCTTGATGGATAGAAGCCTCTCCCAATCTACCTAATTCTAATAATGTCAAAGCTTTTGTTTGAAAATAAATGGGTACTTGATCATAGGCATTTGTCACTAGCATATATTTGTAGGTAGAATCATGAAAGGAAAGGCTCTTGCCAAAATCACCATTATGGTAAGATATCGCTTCCAATGCCTGATAAGCATATTGCCGCTGCTTAGGAAGGTCATATTGTATTGCGAGATTGAGTGCCTTGTTTGCAAATACTTTAGCACTATCTAATCCACTCCTTTGCTCATTTAATGTATACTGCGTTTCAAAAATCCTAGCTAGCCAATTGTAATATTTTGCAGCATTCTGCGAAGGCTTCATTGAGGTCATCTTAGCTAGGGCGATCTTCACAAAAGGCTTTATATTCTCGTATTGCTCTTGCCTCGAGAATAAGGTAGATAACTGTGCTATACTTACCAAAAGAAATTTGTCATTATTGTTTTTTTCTCCCCATTCATACAGTTTAAATGCGTACTGCATGGCCAATTCTATACTGTCCTTTTTTTGGAAATACTCTGCTTTGAGTTGCCAAATAAATGGATCTGTGGCGGATGGACATGACAATTTTTTTGCACTCATCTCTACCTTTTCGATCAATGAAGATAAATCTTCATTCTTCTTGTCTTTAACCTTCGTATAAACTCGTTCGAACAGGGCTTGAAATGTACAAAATGGATTGTTTACGCTTTCGAGAGATCTCAGACTAGCCTCTAAATTAATGCTATCTCGTGATTCACGATATCTATCGATCTTATCTAATAGCCTATCTTCATAATTTGGGCAATTGCATGATTGTCCTATCAAAAATGAAATTTCAAAAAGAAAAACGATACTGATTATATATTTCATTTGGTACTTGCATTGATCATTTAACAAATATACCCAAATGATCCACAACAGGCGTAAAATTGGTTGCACTTATATGAAGCACCACTTAATAAGTGATTGATTTGACTTAATAATTGCATTATAATCAGTAGCCTTTGAGAAATTACAAGTAGTACAACACAACAAAAACTCCGATGGTGCACATCTACGCTTTCGCACCTAACTTTTTAGCATTTTATATTTGTCCTAAAAACTACAACGGACATGGCACTTGCCTGGTTATAATGGTTGCAGTACTCTTTGCTAATTTATATTTTAGTATGATACTAGCAGGATAGCCATATATTTTTAAGTACTTTTTTCTGCGGTGGGAAGGTCTTCGTGACGCCTTCCATAGAGAAGATGATCTAATTGTCTGCCATAGGTTGATTATGTTGTGTTAGGATGGCAAAGATAGGAAAAAAGAGCCTAACACTGATGAGGCAGAATTCAAAATGTTGTCGATATCCAAAACCTTAGTAGATCAGGTTTTACTATTTTAACTTTAGCAGCAAGGGTTAAGCCCATGCATATTATACCTGATGTATCGACCGCTCATCTATTAAATCAACCGCATAATCACTAACACCCACAAGCTACTCAATGCTAATCATTCATATTCATCTTCAATTTACCTTTGGAGTACAAAAATGAATTGAAAAAATAAAAATATGAAATTCAAAATATCAAATGTATTAATGATCCTAACTTTGATGTGTGGACATACATTTATCAAAGCGCAAAACGTAGCCATCAACATAGATGGCTCTGCTCCAGATCCCAAAGCTATGCTCGATGTCAAAAGTAATAATAAGGGGATGCTCATCCCGCGCATGACGACTGCAGAACGCGACAATATCATGAATCCGCCTGGAGGTCTTATGGTCTATGATACCGACATTAAATCGTTTTTTTACCATACCGGTGTTAACGGTATTTGGAAAAACATGCTGGCAAATCTGGAACTTCCATACTTTGATAATGAAAATATTAATGCAGCTGCGTTCCATATACAAAATGCTGAGCCTTCACCGACTGCCATAGCAGGGCAATTTACGGCAAGCGATGGTATTGGTGTTTATGGTAATTCTGGGAACATAGGAGGAAAGTTTTTTGGAACTACAGGTATAGATGTAGTAGGTGGAGGTGGAAATGGTGGATATGCAGGTAAATTTTATAGTCCTGGTGCACGTGGTGTTTACATCGATATAAATGGGACCGGAGAAGCGTTAATCGTAGACCGTGGGAAAACAGGTTTAGGAACAGTCACTCCCCAAGCAAAATTACATGTATCCGGTCCAGCATCTAATGGTGATAATATTTTTCTTTCTTCAGCCCTATTTTACAACCCAGTAGACGAAATGAAATTAGCACATTGGGTCCAACAATCAGTGGGTGGCGCGCCACTTGATTCCTATTTTGGCATGCGATCAAACCATAGATTAAACATAGTATCGAATAACAATGTAGCTAACCCTGAGATATCATTGATAGATGGCAAAGTGGGTATCAATAAAATTGATGGCACCTATCCTCTCAGTGTCAATGGTAAAACTGCATTTTATGAAGATAATACTTATGTTGGTACGCTTTATGGTCAATCGAACGGAAACTTATTTTTAAATTCAAACATCTCGACTAATTACCAATCTCGAAAGCACCTCATTTTACAGACAACAGAAACTGCAAATACTTATCCAGGATTTGTAGGTATTAATAATACAAATCCTTCCGCATTTTTGGATGTTCAAAAAACCAATGACATCAACCAAACAGCTGCCAAATTGGGTACATCAACTTTTAGTGCGGGAAATCATAATATAACAAGTATAGAAGGAGGCACTGTAGGTGGATCAGGTGTTTTATCTTTGAATTCAGACATAAAAGCTGATGTTTCCATTGCAGGTGGTGGTGGAGATGTCCACATCGCCCCAACACAAGATATGAGTGGCGATGTTTTCATTTCATCCGGATATTTCAATGTTCCTGTAGAAGATCTTGGCACCAATGGTGGCAATGTATTTATAGCTCAGAGTGGTGGTGATGTCTTACTGAAAAACCCTAATATTTCATTAAGTATTGGAACAGACAATAAAGACCACAAACTCAATGTCAACGGCACCATTCGTAGCACAGAACTCATCGTCCAATCAGGATGGGCGGACTATGTATTTGATAAAGATTATTCACTAATGCCCGTCGATGATGTAGAAAAATTTATTTTGAAAAATAAACATCTACCCAACATTCCTACAGCCACTACTATACAAAATGATGGACTCAAGGTGTCGGAAGTATCCACCAAAATGATGGAGAAAATTGAAGAAATGATGCTGTATATCATCGAGCAAAATAAACAAATCAAGGCTCTTCAAAATGAAGTAAGCTTATTAAAAGCTCAAAAATAAGCGGGTGATGAAAAGATTTATCATAATACTAGGCCTATGCACTTTATACTTTTCAAACATTGCTCAGATAAGTATAGATAATGAATTGGCTGCAAAACTTGATGGCAAAACAAAGTTTCAAGAAATCAAATCGACTGTATGGACACATCTAAATGATAAGCTTCAAAAATTGGATACAAAAGATTCATTAGGTCGTAAGGCTGTACTTCGCGAGAAGAAAATGTGGAACCGACAGTTTTGGATCAATGAGTATTATACAGATGGAGATGGAAAAGTCGTTGATGCAAATAAATTGAATATCAAGGGATAAAATCAGCTACGGCGAGAAAATACAAATCAAGAAGGCAGCAGAAGTCAAGCAACAAATTGGATTCAGCAAGGGCCTAATTTTTCACAAGATGCCCAAGGGCGTGTAGATAGAATAGCTTTCCACCCAACAGATCCAAATATTATTTTTGCCGGCTCACCGCACGGAGGCTTGTTTAAAACGACGAATGGTGGAGCCAATTGGTTTCCTTTGGGGGATTTTTTACCTTCACTAGGGGTAGCTGGGATTGCAATTTTCCCTCAAGACCCAAACAAAATATATTTGTTGAGTGGGGAAGGGAATAATAGTGGATATGCTTATTCATTTAATGGCTTAGCTGCTTTGGATTCGCTTGGATTTAGAACTAGCGCATCTCAGGGCGTTTTCAAATCGATTGATGCGGGGATTACTTGGACTAGAGCCAAACCTATTTCAAATTTAATGCAAAACAATTATAATGCCCGTGATTTGATTGTTGATCCGTTAAATGCCGGTATTCTCCTTGTAACCACAGATAAAGGATTATATAGATCAACAGATGG
>JANMMV010000232.1:0-2412 GCA_031373565.1 Saprospiraceae bacterium | reverse complement strand
CTAGCCCGTGGATTCTATACTCTGTCGCAATTTAGACGCTGCTGGTGCCGATTTGGGGATTTGCTTCAAAATATATAGATAGCTAGATAGGCATTCTGTCGTCGAAAAATTTCAGTGTTCTCACGCAAGCCCAACGTGCTCGGCTGACGAATCTGATTCCGTTCGAACGTTGCACTACTTCAACCCTACTTATTCACTAATCCAACTTGGCAGATATAGAATTTAAACAATTGATAATTAGTGTTTTAAAAAATTAGTGGTACACTACATATTTTTTTGTTGCAGCGGTATTGGAATTGCAACTAGTAGCCTTATAGATGTCTTGAACTTCTTGGATTGGCTTGGAAGATTTGCGTAAATGGATTTGCTTTTTATCAGTAGTAAGGAAGACGGTTTGCATAGTTTGTGTGGTCATAATGAGTTTTATTCGATCCCAGCTATAATTGATATTAGATTGCTTTAGCATATGTCTGATGGTATTGACAAGTTGATAGGCTAATATGGTCAGGTAGATATGCGACTGTATTCTGCTGTCCTTTTGGTGATGAACTGGTCGGATTTGGAGGTCTGACTTCAAACACCTGAAGGTTGATTCGACCTCTCTGATGGTGTTGTAAATGGACCAAAGCTCCTTTTCGTTGATGTTTTCATAATTGGTTCGGATGAAATATACTCCGTTTTCTTTGTCTGATTTTGGAGTTGATTTTTCCTTTTGTGTCCAGAAAATTTCTGTAATATTTCCATTTTGTTCTACGACGTTGATTTCATATTGGCCAGAAACTCTGTTGTGCTTTTGTTTGATTCTGCCAATCCTTTCCCAAACTTTGATGGTCTTTTTTGTGCCTGATTTTGCACTGAGGGCTTTTTGAATGCTTTGCATATCCTCTTCAAATGCCGCTTTCAGTTTGATGTCCATCGACTGTTCCTTTACTCGCTTTTGCGATGATTGAACATACATCCAAGTGTCGGTGTAGCCTGCTGGTTTGAATATAGACAGCTCAATTATTTGCTTATGCCTGTCGGTCATTTGGAGAACGCTAGGGTTGGTCAACTGATAATTCCCGATTCTTTTCCTGGACACACAAACATAATTGTAGCCTAGTTTTTTTACCAAATCTACATTCTCTTCAATAGCTATTCCCGCATCCATAACTATTGTTTGCTTTGTACCCAAAGGCGAATATTTCCCCAACTCCACAATCATTTCATGCAGTGTTTTGGCATCTGGAGTATTCCCCTCGTACACATTAGAATGACGAATAAATCCTTCCGAGTTGATCACTCCGGTAAAAACAACTATTGGACAGTCAGTTCTTTTTTCTTTGCTCCGGCCTCTTTTGGCAATTTTGCTACCGTCTTTTCTGGTCTCAAAGTAGGTGTTGCTAATGTCGAAGATTACAATTTTATCCTCCAAATCAAACATGTCCGTAACGCGCCGATACAAAAAATCATCGATTGCAGATTTATGTTCATAAAGCAGATCCGCTGCGGAATAAAGTTGCTTGTGGCTTATACGCTGTGCATATTTATAGCATGCTGAAAGCTCGCTATTACGTGCCAAGATCTGAGCCGTTTTATTTTCGGAACAAGAAAAAATTGCTTTCGCAGCAATCGCAATGAGTGCTTTTGTGGTTTGTTCAGGGGTCAATCCAAGTCCCTTCAAGCAAGGCTCCAGTTCAAGTTTGTCCAAAATCTGCTTGCAGAGATTTTCTGCACCAAAAGATTTTACATCCTCAATTTCTAAAGCTTTGATATCGATATTGTGAAACTCGGCTTGTTTTGGAGCTGGCGGAATTGAAACTACAGGAAGATCAGATTGACCAAACTTAACACAATATTTCTCAAAATAGGACAGTGCAAGCTGCTTGACTTCCTCGGAAATATCACCAGGGAATAAAACTTCCTGTCCGAAAATTTTGGCTTTAAGAATGGATAAAACCTGATTTCTACTCGTGGATTCCTTCATAAGCTCCTCAGCACCAAGATATAATATAGTCCTTTGCTTAACCTTTCCATCCACTCGTGTAGCTTGCACCAAATTGTATTGATAATACAAGCCACTCTTCTTACTTCTTTGTTTTTTTACTTCTCTGATAAACATGCCGCAAAGATAAAGAATACATTCGACTCTTGCAATAGACCGTACCCCACTACAAATCACTCTTCAACTTCCATTAAATTTCAAATAAATGATAATCAATGTTTTAAAAATTTTACCCCTCCAAATTTGGACGAAAATAGTTCAAAATAATCCGAAAATACTTATTCTGGGCCAAGTTGGGTTAAGAACTTAAGAAAAACTCCTTCTAAAACTGCGCCAGCAATTTGCATGCATGACTAATCTGACACCGATTAAAACCTGTAATCACATAGTACCAAAGAACTATGCAATTTTTCTCGAACATTTTGTAT
>JANMMV010000216.1:0-6268 GCA_031373565.1 Saprospiraceae bacterium | reverse complement strand
ATTTAGAATTGGCAGATTATGCCCTAGACGAAAACGATCTTAATACGGTCTTTCTAGCTGGTGAAGAAATAGGTATGAAAAATGCCACACTCGCTCAGATTTTAGAAAAACTTAAGGTTATTTACTGCGGAAATATGGGCGTCGAATATGCGCATATCGAAGATCGTGAGAAGAGAATGTGGCTCAAAAAGAAGGTAGAGCATAGAAGCTTTGATGGGAGTTATGGACTATCTATCGAAAAGAAAAAGCAAATCCTCAAGAAGTTAAATGGCGCGGTCATATTTGAGAAGTTCCTTCATACGAAATATGTAGGTCAGAAAAGGTTTTCACTAGAAGGAGGGGAAACGACGATTGCAGCGCTAGATGCGATCATCAATGCAGCAGCAAATGACCGTGTAGAAGAAGTCGTCATTGCGATGGCACACCGTGGTCGACTCAATGTCTTAGCCAACACCATGCACAAGACATATGACCAGATATTCAATGAATTTGAAGGTACGGCCATCCTAGATCAGAGTTTTGGTGATGGGGATGTCAAGTATCACTTAGGTTTTTCTTCGCAAATAACAACGCGCGATGGTAAGAATGTGCAGATGAAGCTAGCACCTAATCCATCTCACCTTGAAGCCGTCAATCCTGTGTTGGAAGGCTTTGTACGCGCGAAAGCAGATCTACTATATCAAAGTGATTATGACCGCATCCTACCTATTCTTATACACGGTGATAGTGCCGCTGCAGGACAAGGTGTTGTGTACGAAACGGTCCAAATGAGTCAACTGGACGGCTATTACACAGGTGGTTCGATGCATTTTGTTATTAATAATCAGATCGGGTTCACGACCAATTATGAAGATGCTAGATCAAGTACCTATTGTACTGCTGCGGCTAGCCTAGTACAAGCTCCTGTTTTCCATGTTAATGGAGATGATCCCGAGGCAGTAGTTTTTGCTGCGGAGTTAGCCATGGAGTATCGCCAGAAATTCAACAATGATGTTTTTATAGATATGGTTTGCTATCGTCGTCATGGTCACAATGAGGGAGATGATCCTAAGTTTACCCAACCTCAGATGTACGAACTTATCGAAGGTCATAAAAACCCGAGAGAGATTTACCTAGCCCAACTCATCGAGCGAGGTGATGTCACGGCTGCACATGGCGAGGAGCTCGAAAAATCATTCTGGACGGAACTTCAAGACCGTCTAGATTTGGTAAAGCAAAATTCCCTTCCTTATAAGTATCAAGAGCCTGAATTAGCTTGGCGAAAACTCACCAAGACCATTGATGTTGCTGATATGGTGACTCCTGAAACAGGTATCAAGGCAGCAGATGCTAAAAAAATCTTAGCACATTTAATGACTTTGCCTAAAGATTTCTCTGTTTTATCTAAGATCAATAGACTTCAGAAGTCTAAGCAAGATTTGTTAGACAAAGGTGTTCTCGATTGGTCATTCGGCGAATTGATGGCTTATGGATCGCTTATGCTCGAAGGCAAAAATGTTCGTATGAGTGGTCAAGATGTCAAGCGTGGTACTTTTTCACATAGACACGCGGTATTTTTTGATGAAAAGACAAATGAAGAGTATAATCGACTCAATACACTTGATGGTGCGAAAGGCAAGTATATGATTTACAACTCTTTGTTGTCAGAATTTGCAGTACTAGGATTCGAATATGGATATTCTCAAGCATCGCCCGATCACTTGGCTATCTGGGAGGCACAGTTTGGCGATTTTTATAATGGAGCACAAACGATCGTTGATCAGTTTATCTCTGCTGGAGAAAGCAAATGGCAGCGTATGAGTGGGCTTGTGATGCTCTTACCTCATGGCATGGAAGGGCAAGGTCCTGAACACTCAAGTGCGAGATTAGAGCGGTTTTTATTGATGTGTGCAAATTTCAATATGTTCGTTTGTAATGTCACCACACCGGCTAATTTCTTCCACATGATTAGACGTCAGTTAGCTATGCCATATCGCAAGCCGCTCGTTCTGATGTCTCCTAAGTCTTTGCTGCGCCATCCTGATTGCATCTCAAAGATCGAAGAATTCACTGGTAAAACTAAATTCCAAGAAGTAATTGGCGATGATGAAATCAAAAGAGCCAAACGCGTTCTTTTCTGTTCAGGTAAAATATACTATGAACTAAGCGAATATCGCGCGGCAAATAAGATAAAGGATACAGCTATCATACGTCTAGAGCAATTATATCCATTGCCAGAAAAGGCTATCAGAGATATAATGGCACAATACAAAGGAGCTGAGATTTTCTGGGTACAAGAAGAGTCAGAAAACATGGGTGCATGGCCTTACATCATGAATGCATTCAGACGCGATCCTTTGGAAGTGATTTCACGTAATGCCAGCGCATCACCCGCAACAGGTTTTAAAAAGGTACACGACAAGCAACAGGCTGATTTGATAAAAGATGCATTTGGAGTGTAGGGATTTTTATAAGAGAATGCATGTGTAAGACAAATTAGGAATGATTGACTTATCGTGAAATAGATTTGCAGACACCAAGAACTAATAAATGGAGAAAAGAATCGTTGGTTTCGATATGGCAAGGGCTTATGCCATATTTGGGATGTATATAGTCAATTTTTCGTTTTGTTTTGGCGATTTTCAAGATCAAAGACCACTTGGACACTTTCTAAATCTATTTGTGGGCAACTCTACATCGATATTTATCATACTTGCTGGTATGGGTGTTTCCTTTATGACATCAAGAACGAACTACACTGATATTGAAAAGAAAAACATCAAATCTATCATTTTGAAACGCTCTTGGTTTCTTTTTGCCACGGGACTTTTACTTTATAGTTGGTGGCCCGGAGATATTTTGCATTTTTATGGCGGGTATATGCATATTGCCGCTTTTATGCTTTTTGTCCCAAAACGATATTTTCTACTGACAGGTTTATTGGCTATTATCATTTTTCATTTGCTGCACCTTGTCATTCCAATTGAGACAAGTTGGGATTTTACAACCTTTAGGTATGCTGACTTTTGGACGCCTATTGGGTTTTTGAGAAATACGCTTTACAATGGGTGGAATTCTATTTTTCCTTGGTTAAGTTATTTTATGCTGGGAATGTGGCTAGGTAGAAAGGATTGGACCGATAGAAAATTGATTAAGCTTACTTTTCTTGTCGGGCTTACTATTTTCCTACTTTTTGAAGGGTTAAGACTTTTGGTCAAAAATGGATATTTAGTGGAGTATACAAATTATATTATGAGTGATTATTTCCCTGCTTACATCCCTTACATCATGATTACAGCAGGATTTGCGCTGATGGCGATTTCTACTTTTATGTTCATCGGTGAGAAATTTCCTGGCAACAGATTGATCAGTTTATTAGGAAAAACAGGGCGAATGACATTAACGCATTATGTGATCCACTTGACCATCGGCATGATCATTTTGGCCAAATTGACAAACAAAGAATACACTGGTTATTTAGTAATTGAAGACCCTATATCTCCCGTTTTCATTTTTGTATATGCTATATCATTTTTTGTCCTAAGTGTAGCATTTAGTCATTTCTGGAGCAAAAAATTTAGGAACGGCCCGATGGAAATGTTGATGAGAAAGATATCTGGTTGATAAACGGAATTCTATTGAAAACAAAAAGCGTCTCCAATCAGTAATCAAAGACGCTTTTCAATATTTTTTAGATATGATGGTTTCATTAAGCCCCTTCAAATATCTTACTTAGTTTGATTGATTTTATAACTTTACCTTTATCATCAAACATTTTTACAACATACATTCCTGTCTTGAGATCATTGATCTCATGATGCGCATTGTTATAATGGAAAAGTGATTTTACTTCCTTACCAATGATATTATATATCACAATACGATCAACATCCTGCGCGTTTCCTATCTGAAAATAATCACTAGCAGGATTTGGGAATATCTTTATCTGTGAAGGATCAATATCTTTTACAGAAGAAGAATTAGTCGCTAGCGTAATCGGTACTGAAAGGATCTCTCCTTGCATATTTTTAGCTGTGAATAATTTTAAGGTTATTGTGGTGTTTGCCGAAAATCCCCCTGGTCTAAGGTGAAGTTGAAAATTGTGCGTCCCAGGTGTAAATTTGTTAGGGAGATTGTTACTTGACTTATCCACGTTTTCAAGGTAGCATTGCTCCAAATCACAAATGTAGGTTGACCATTGAACCGGAAAGGTATTGTCTTTAACCAATTGCCAATAAATAGTATAGGTAGTATCCTTTGTGTTTGTAAAATACATCTCGTATTTAATGTCCACTTGGCTGGCTGGACCCACTAAAGCCAAAGGATTAGGTGATACAGTTATCTGAGCTGATAAGCTTAGCGCAAATGATGTAATAATGATTGATAGTAAATTTTTGCTCATAAGAGTTTATTTTAGTACAAATATGGTACTTCTTTTGATAGCTAACACCTAAAATATTGTTAATTATGTCCATGACGACATTTTGATATAAAAAAAGCGCCACTGAAAGATATCGGTGGCGCTTTTTATATGCTTATTTGTACGCTAGGACTATGCCCCTGAAAATGCTTTACTTAGTTTGATTGATTTGATAACCCTTCCTTTATCATCAAACATTTTTACAACATACATACCCGATTTAAGATCATTGATCTCGTGATGCGCATTGTTGTAGTGAAAAAGTGATTTTACTTCTTTACCAATTAGATTATAAATCACTATTCTATCCACGTTTTGACCATTACCTATTTGAAAATAATCATTAGCAGGGTTCGGGAATATCTTGATCTGTGAAGGATTGATATCTTTTACAGAAGAAGAATTAGTTGACATTGTCATTGGTACAGACAAAATCTCTCCCTGTTGATTCTTTGCAGTAAAGAGTTTTAACGTAACGTTTGTGTTAGCAGCTAATGCACCTGGCTTTAAGTGAAATTCAAACTTGTGTGTGCCTTTTGTAAATTTGTTCGGGTTGTTATTACTCGATTTATCAACGTTATCGGCATAGCAAGTAAACAAATCACAGATTGATGTAGCCCATTGAGCAGGAAAAGTATTGTCCTTAACTAACTGCCAATAGATATTGAAAGTAGTGTCTTGCGTATTTGTAAAGTAGATTTCATACTTTATATCATCTTGAGTAGGTGTACCTACTAGAACAAGGGGATTTGGTGAGACCGATATTTGGGCCGAAAGACCCAGCGATACACAACCTATTATTAATGAAAGTAAATTTCTAATCATGCCAAAATTTATTTAAAGGACAAATATACTTCAACTTATTGATACTAGACCCTTATAAAACTGTTAAAATTTAAAAAAAATAAAAAAGGACACAATAAGACAGATTTTTGCTATTTTTGATCACAAATTTCTCACAATAGACCGTATATATATATCATTAAATTTTAATATATTATTATTATGCACGTATCGATAGGTAGTTTTGGGCAGCATGAAGGTCGGGAAATTTTAATTTTTACCGTCGAGGGGACTAACGGTGATCAAGTCCAAATTCTAAATTATGGCGCAACGTTGCACAGTTGGATAACGGGCGACAAGTTTGGAAACAAGGCAGATATTATCGTAGGTTGCCCCGACCTTGATGGATACTTAGGAGAGCATCCCTATTTTGGCTGTTTGGTAGGGCGATCTGCAAATCGAATCAATCAAGGACATTTTGTGCTAGATGGGACGCCCATACAATTAAGCACAAATCTACGAAATCACCACCTTCACGGAGGTACGCAAGGGTGGAATCGTCATATCCTAGATCACCAAGTATTTAAAGAACGAGACTATATTACCATCATGTTTTCAGGTTCAAGCAAAAGCGGAGATCAAGGCTATCCTGGCAATGTTGAATATTCTATTTCCTATACTTATACAAAAGACAATGAGTTTATGATGGAGTATCGAGCTATGTGCGATCAACAAACGCCTATCAATCTCACTAACCATGCTTACTTTAATCTATCGGGAGAGTCGGGGGATATATTAGATCACAGTGTCCAGATATTGGCCCAAGAATTTGTAGCGTGCAACGATGATTTGATACCCACGGGCCAGATTTTGCCTACCGAAAACACACAGCTAGATCTTCGTGAAAGTAAAAGATTGAAGGATGCTATGAACCTAAATGATCCTCTGATAAGTATGGCTAAAGGTTTTGATCACTGCTATGTTCTGGACGCGCACGAAGAGAGAGATGTTGTGGCGGAAGCCTATCATCCAGCATCAGGTCGGAGATTGCGAGTGATCACAACTGAACCAGCGATTCAATTGTAT
>JANMMV010000182.1:0-1823 GCA_031373565.1 Saprospiraceae bacterium | reverse complement strand
CAGACATATTTGCCACACTTGACGAGAAGTACAATTCATCGCCATCTCGTACAAATCTCGGTGCATTAGGGAAGACCATTATGTTCTTTTGTGTCTGAACGAATCGCTCATCATAACCTACACGCAGATCTGTCGTGTGGGCGAGTGTGCGCAATTTCCAACGAGTCAATGCGTCATTCATCGTAAACGATATAATAACATTGCCATCTGCATCAGTCTTGAGATCAGGAAAAAAGAAAACAGTCTCTTTTAGGTTTGTACGTGGTGCTGGTGGGGATGGCTTATCTTGTTTTTGATTACTTTCTTCCTTACCTGATTGATTGACAATAGGAGCAGAAGTGGCTGTTGGCGCTGTGGCAGCTAATACTCCACCCATACTTGCATCGTCGGCTGCTGCTGACTCTGCCATCATCGGAGCGGATTTTGACATATATCTTTCTCTACTGCCACCATTATAGTAAACTTGGTCACCCATCAATGGTATTAAGGATGGATATTTAAGCTCTGGGACGTCAATGTATCCTTCATTTCCATAGCTATAATACATGCCCGAGACCATATTATATCCAGGTGTTTCTGCATAGATTTGATTGTAATCATTTACATAAAAATCTTTACGCCATGGATTCCATTCTTTATATAACTCATCAAGGCTCGCATCATACATACTGCTCATGACCTCGGCTATGACCTTGTCTTTTTGCTTACCTGAGATCTTAATACTATATTTTTCGGTTTCACCGGGGAGCAACTTGTCTCTAAAACTGATGAATTCGACATTGAGTTCTTTATTGGTCCATGGTACATCGATTTGTAGGTTTTCTGCATAATATCTATTGTCTACAAAATAAATCACCATGACTTGAACACCACCGCGATGATCTTCTACGACTGGTATGTCAAGCGTATGTATCTTATCAATTTTCTGTGTTTTTTCATCCAATATTTTGCCACCTTTACTAACTAAGATATGTGCGTAGATGGTTTGCTGGCTTGCGCCGAATGACAAGGTTGCTTTCTCTCCTGGTTGGAAGCTGGCCTTGGAAAGTTTGGTGTGTAAATGGGCTGTTTTCGGGAAGATATTTTTACTAAAATCAGTAAGCTGCGTATAAGATACATACTTAACTTCTGCTCCACTCGCATCTTTGGATATGGAAGTGATTTTAAAAACGCCACCTTTTAATTTGGACTTGACGTCAATAGATTCTCCCGATTTCCAGCTACCAGAGTGGATTTCCTTTTCGACGATCCAACTACTATAATCCGGCATTTTGCTAGGTACATACTGGGGGAAATACTGTTTTTGTGTTCCCAAAGGTAGCGGATGCTTAGGTTCTTCCCAATATTTAGATATCAACACTTTTGTCGGCTCAGTAAGTTTTTCAATCTTTAAAGTTCCAACTGTGCTTATTTTTTCACCATTGTGGTTAGCAGATGAAATGATTAATGCTGGTAACTCAGCTACGTCATATTTCTGTATCCAATTGTGACTATGGTTGTATGCGGTATAACCTACGCTAACTGATTGCGCAGCAGAACTTGTTTCTCCACGTCCATCAACGACACTCACATCTATAGCATAGGTGAAAATCGGATTTTGTTTCGGATCTCTTGAAGTATCGGGTACGGCATCAAAATTTACTGTAAAATTCCCATCTGCATCGGTTGCAGTCTCTCCTTGAGTGATGATCATTGAAGCTTGAGATGGCATAGGATAGCGCCAAGTCCAGTCCCAGTAAGGATAATTGATGTTTCGCGTCACTGTATATTTGACTTTAGCATCATTGATATTTGTACCGGCTAAAGTAGCTGCTTTACCAGAG
>JANMMV010000162.1:0-3535 GCA_031373565.1 Saprospiraceae bacterium | reverse complement strand
GATACCAATTCTACTGAAATTTCCAGTGGGAAGCCCATTACCCAACTTATCCCATGTCATTCCTCCATTAGTGGATTTGTAAATGTTTGCATCTGGTCCGCTGACAATACTGTTCTTATTATTTCTGATTCGGTTCCATGAAACTGCATAGATAACTTGATCATTGGTAGGGTCGACGGCTATGTCTATAATACCAGTTGAATCATTGACATACAAGATTTTGTCCCATGAAGTGCCTCCATTGATAGATTTATATAAACCACGATCACTATTTTTGGCAAATGGTAAGCCCATCGCTCCGGCGTATATTGTGTTTGGGTTTTGTCTACTAACATGAATTTGAGATATAATCCGAGTTTCTTTTAAGCCTGTATTTGTCCATGAATTGCCACCATTCGATGATTTGTAAATACCGTCGCCTATCGATGGATAACCACTAATATTTGGGTCTCCAGTACCAGCGTAGACGATCGATGGATTTGAAGGATCGATTGCTATATCTCCGATGTTGAGATGCATCTTGTCATCAAATATGGGTGTCCAGGTAACGCCATTGTTTGTAGGTCGATATATCCCCCCCTTCGAAAATCCTAAGTACTGAATACTTGGATTGGTCGGGTGGACAGCCAATGAATTTATCCGCCCTCCCAAGTTGCCTGGGCCTTGTACGACCCAATTACCAGCGACTCTGTTGGCAGAAGATTGGTACATCTCTTGTGCTTGAAGGAGTGCCCTTTCATAGGATTGGAGTGCAAACTTGTTTCCATCACCGTATCTCATTAAAAAGTCATCATCAACGGGACCCATCATTTTTGCTAACCGCTGTTCAGATGGGGTAGGAGCTTGTTGACAAGCTAAAATTGTTACAGCAACAGCAATGATACTGCTAAAAAATATCAGATGTGGTTTTGAATTCATAATTATAGTGTTTGGATGCGCTAAATTAACGAAAAAAGGGAGCAAATATTTACTTTCTCCCTTTTTTATCTTACTTTTTGTTCTTTTTTCTAATGCGATTGTCGGCTTTGCGCCAATTGCTTGTCGTGTAGTCTTACAAGTTGCCTTTGAACACTCTCCATGGCATCATCGAAAGATGCTTCAAACGACTTGTCAACATTAGTTCCTATTAAAGTATGGCCCGGTATAGCTAACTTGAGTTCGACAATTTTGTCCTTAATTTGACCACTGTTTTCTAGCTTCATAAATACGGTAGCATTAATAATTTTCGCATGAAATTTTGTTAATTTTTCAAGTCTCTCACTAATGAAATCTTTTAATTTTTGGTCCGCTACAAAATGTACTGCTTGAAATGAAATTTGCATAAACAATAAAATTTTAAGTGTGATTAAATATAGTATATTTTGAAACCTGTAGGTTTGTTTTCTGAATATATAACAATATGAGTTATTTGATAGTTCATTTTTATGTTAACAAAGTGTAAATTTTAACTACTTCTTGGATGTGACTTTGCATAAGCTTCTTTTAGCTTTGAAATACTATTATGGGTATAAATCTGCGTGGCTGCTAAGCTCGCGTGTCCCAAAATCTCTTTAATCGCATTGAGTTCGGCACCATGATCTAGCATATGTGTTGCAAAGCTATGTCGTAATACATGGGGACTCTTTTTGGTCAGCGTACTGACTGTGCTTAGTTTCTTATTGATGATGGTATGCACCATCCGTGGATAAATTCTTTTACCACTATTAGTCAATATCAATGCTTGGTGATCAACGATGCTCTCGAGCTCCGCGCGATAACTCATGTATCTTTTGTAAGAAATACACAACCTTTCAGTCAAAGGAATCAATCGCACTTTGTTCCCTTTACCAACAACGCGCATATCTAGCCGTTGAAGATCTACATCACTTACATTGAGGCTACACAACTCTGCACGCCGTATGCCGGTACTATAAAAAATCTCAACGATAAACGCATCCCTGATGATTCCATAGGCATTACCTTCATCAACAATGATAGCGGGTTCTACCAGATCATGCAAAAGTGCGCCATTGACGGAAACAGGTAGTCTTTTTGGCTTTTTTGGTGCTGTGATTTTCAATAATGGGTTCAAGGTAACAACCTTTCTTTTGAGCATCCATTTAAACCACGATCTAAGCGCTGACAGTTTTCGATTGATACTCACAGGACCGATGTTTTCACCCATCATGTGGACCATCCATGTTCGTATATGTGTATGCGATATGGATACGGCGTCAGTTATCTCGTATGAGCTAGCAACGAATCCTGCAAATTGATCGAGATCGTTTTGGTAGGATGAACAAGTATTGAAAGCATATTTTTTCTCTACTTGTAGATACTGGATAAACATGGCAATACTTTCTGCAATAACCATTGAAAAGTAATTTAATACAAATAAAACATTTTTATAATATATATACAAATAATAAGTAAATTATTTTTTAATTATTTTAGCTTTGACCTATAAATTGTTGACTTATGTTGAGCGTTTCTATCAAGCAATTCAAGTATTACCATAAGCTGGCAGATGATGCCATCTCTCGATTATCTGGTGATCAGGTAAATAGCCAAATCAATGGTGAGAATGCAATATCTCATATCATGCATCATATGGCAGGTAATATGCATTCTAGATGGACTGATATTTTTGGTTCTGATGGTGAAAAGGAGTGGCGCAATAGAGACGCTGAGTTTGAAAATTTCGATGGTAGCAAGGAGGCGCTTTTGGCTTATTGGCAAGGAGGATGGACGACTCTTTACACTACATTAGAATCACTCAACGATGAAGATCTTGATCGTATCATCTATATAAGAAACATGGGATTGACGGTTGAAGATGCGATCCTGCGGCAACTATGCCATTATGGCTATCACGTCGGTCAAATCGTTTTTCGTGCCAAGCAAATAATAGGTGAATCTTTATGGCAATCCTTATCAATAGACAAAAATGCTTCTACATCCTATAATGCTGAGAGATTTGAAAAACCAAAAGAAATTCGGTCCTTTCTAGACGAAGAACTAAAGTGATATTTTAGATTTTACGTTTTGCGGTCATTTTGACATTTTTTTCAAACTCACATTCGAAACCATCATTACCAAATTTAGTAATTAGTCCTTTTTTCGTCTCCGTTTTGTCTTCTTGTTTTACAATTAGGTAATCACCTTCAACTGACCAAGTAATAGTGGGCGTTAGCATCTTAGCCAAGCCAGATAATTTGACGTCGCCGTCTTCTTGGAGCTCCACATCAAATTTTTGATTTTCTAAAATACTATCAAAACCTTCTAGAAAGCTTCCTGCAACAGAACCAAGAGCTTCGGTAATATCGCCAGCTGCTTCGCCCATGCCTAGACCTGATTTGGCTATTTCATTAGCAAATTTCTTGGCAGCATACTCAATCCTACCTTCTGAAGTAGTTGTATCTATTTGGGAGAAATCCATATCTTGTTCTATCTCATCTTTGGATCTTTCAATATCGATCTTAACATCTTTTGATGCCTTGCCCATCTCATCCTTGATTTTGGATTTGATTTCTTCTTTATTCTTCAAGTCAAAACT
>JANMMV010000161.1:0-5588 GCA_031373565.1 Saprospiraceae bacterium | reverse complement strand
CGGCAATAATGATGGTCCCTGTAGGTCCAAATATGGCTTGTGCGGCGGCAACACCTACTCTATCTTTTTCAGCACCCGCGATGGCTTCCAACGGTAATACTCCATGGAATCTACAATCATTTGGTTCTACCGAGAATTATACGATAGTAGCAGGTCTTGGCGCGATCGCAGCAGCAATGGTAGGATCTGTCTTTAGCTCTGATGCGTGGAATAGTGTGACTTTTGTCGCTGGCGAAATGAAAAACCCGAAACGTAATATTGGTCTTTCTCTATTTCTAGGTACGCTAATCGTAACGGTGATCTATATGTTGGCAAATATCATGTTCACTGGAGTATTACCGTTGGAAGCCATCGCGGGTGCTGAAAAAGATAGAGTAGGTGTTGCCGCCGCACAAGCCATATTTGGACCTACAGGGACCATCATTATTGCCGTTATGATTATGATATCTACTTTCGGCTGCGTCAATGGGTTGATCCTCGCTGGATCACGCGTTTACTACACAATGGCACAAGATGGTTTGTTTTTCAAACCCGCCGCTCAGCTCAATAATTTTGCCGTACCGTCATGGGCAATATGGGTACAGTGTGCGATCGCTTGTGCCTGGAGTTTGAGTGGCAAATATGGACAACTCCTTGATATGATCTCGTTTGTAGTAGTCCTTTTTTATATGATGACGATCTATGGTATCTTTATTTTACGGAAGAAAAAACCTGAATTGGAGAGACCTTACAAGGCATTTGGGTATCCTTTTTTGCCGCTTATTTATATATTGATGGGCAGTGTTTTTTGTACATTGTTGATCATCTACAAACCACAATTTACTTGGCCTGGATTATTGATAACATTGGCAGGAATACCTATTTACTATTTGGCGATAGCCAACAAAGGAAAAGAAGCATAATATTATGGTCATTAAATCCGTCAATGGTCATCATCCTGTTTTTGGGTCAGAATGCTATATCGCAGAAAATGCCACTATCGTCGGACAAGTGACGATGGGAGACGAATGTAGTATTTGGTTTAATGCGGTCGTACGTGGAGATGTTCACTATATTCAAGTAGGCCATCGAGTCAACATCCAGGACGGGGCGATTATACACTGTACCTATAAAAAGTATCCTACCATCATCGGCAATAATGTCTCAATCGGTCATAATGCCATCGTGCACGGGTGCACTATACACGACAACGTGCTCATCGGCATGGGCGCTATCGTGATGGATAATTGTGTTATTCATAGTAACAGTATCATAGCTGCAGGAGCGGTGGTTACCCAAAATACAGTGGTCGAATCAGGCGTTATCTATGCTGGAATGCCTGCTAAAAAGATCAAAGACATATCACAAGAACTCATTTCTGGTGAAATAGATCGGATAGCCCAAAACTATGTGATGTACTCAGGATGGTTTAAATAAGTCAAAAAAAGTCATGCGTTTTTATACTTAAATTACTGATTATTACATTATTGTATATTGGATTCATTACATTTGCGCTCTTTTTAACAAATTTTTTAAATGTCTTCACTCAAAGATAAAATCATCATAGAAAAATTGCCGCGCCATGTCGCAGTTATTATGGATGGTAATGGACGTTGGGCAAAGACGCAAGGTATGCCCCGAGTCTTCGGTCATAAGAATGGTGTGACATCGGTAAGGGAAGTAACAGAAGCCGCAGCGGAACTAGGAATATCTTACATAACGTTGTATGCTTTTTCAACCGAAAATTGGAATCGTCCTGCTTTCGAAGTTAATGCGCTGATGACACTACTCGTCGAAACTGTCAAAAACGAACTGAAAACGCTCAACAAAAACAACATAAGACTTAAAGCCATTGGCGATTTGTCAAAGTTGCCGGCAAGTACTTATAAAACATTACTCCAAGGCATAGAAGAGACCAAAAATAATACGAGGATGACCTTAGTGCTAGCGCTCAACTATTCTTCTAGGTGGGAGATCGTGGAAGCCGCTAAATCATTGGCACTTGAAGCAAAAGAAGGTCGTATAGATATAGATGACATCAACCATGATAGTTTTGCTGCGAAGTTGGCGACAGCTGATATTCCTGATCCAGAGCTCATGATTAGAACTAGTGGAGAACAGCGTATTAGCAATTATTTGTTATGGCAAGCGGCTTACGCTGAGTTATATTTTACAGATGTTTTGTGGCCTGATTTCGGGAGAGAAGATTTTTACAGCGCGATTCTGGACTATCAGGGAAGGGAACGTAGATTTGGTAAAACAAGCGAACAATTATCTAATATCCGTACTTAAATATTAAGAAAACGTTAAAAGAAACTAAACTTCACAGCGGTATAACAACAGATATCGTTTGTGAGACGAATACAATAATGATGAATATACAGAAATCAATAAAAATATTTTGTCTTTCTCTATGCATAGGAGGTGCATCGACAACAATCACAACAGCCCAGGAAATTTTGCCGTACGGCGAGAAAAAAAATTACGAAATAGGTGGCGTTGAGATCGAGGGTGCTGTTAATCGTGATCGTACTGCTATCAAATCGATAACTGGTCTTAGAGAAGGTGGTAAAGTACAGATACCGGGTCCCGCTATTCCGGCAGCTATCAAGGCGCTACTAAAACTAAAGCTTTTTGAAGATGTACAGATTTATCAAGAACGTGTTGAAGACAAGGTCGTTTTTCTAAAAATCGTTTTGGTCGAAAGACCAATCCTTTCAAAATATTCATATAAAGGTGCAAAGACGGCTCAACACGAAGACTTAAATGATCTGGTAAAAAATATCATCACAAAAGGCGGCATTGTTACAGAAGATCAAAAGGAACTTGCCCGCATGAAAATACGTGAGTTTTATGTGGGTAAGGGAAAACTTGACACTGAAGTAAAAGTGATCGAATATCCAGAGAATACAACCAACGCTGCCGTTAGACTAGAGTTTGTGATCAATCAAAAAAACAAAGTCAAAATCGAAGACATCGTCATCGATGGAAATACGGCGTTTAGCGATCGTAAAATCCGTAAAAAGCTCGATAAAACGAAGCGCAAGGGAACACTATTCAAAAAATCAAAATTCATAAGTAAGGACTACGAAAAGGACCTAAAAGAAGTAGTTAAATTTTACCAAAAAAACGGTTATAAAAATATGACCTTCACGCAAGATACTAGTTATCGCGGTCCTAACGGTAATGTCGTTGTCAAACTCACCATCGACGAAGGACAGCGACACTTTATCAGAGAAATCAAGTGGAAAGGTAATTCACTCTATACAGCAGAATATTTAGCTGCTATATTAGGTATCAGTCGTGGGGATGTGTACAACCCAGAATTACTACAAAATAGACTCAAGTTTAGTCTTGACGGGAGAGACATCTCATCATTGTATCTTGACGATGGTTATCTAAGTTTTGATGTTACACCGGTTGAAGTCGCTATCGAAAATGACAGCGTGGATATTGAAATGCGTATATTTGAAGGTCCACAATTCACTGTTGAAAATGTAATCATCAAAGGAAATGACCGCACCAATGAGCATGTAATACGAAGAGAAATACGAACACGTCCCGGAGACAAGTTTAGCCGTTCGGAGATCATACGCTCACAACGAGAAATTACAAATCTCGGTTACTTCAATCCTGAGACCATCGACATACAACCACAAGTCAACAATGCGCGCGGCACCGTAGATATCGTTTATACATTGGAAGAAAAACCAGTAGATCAGCTCGAGTTGTCGGCGGGTTATGGTGGATTTCAAGGGTTGATCGGTACGTTGGGGGTTGTTTTCAATAATTTTTCGATTGCCAATGTCAAAGATCGCAATACATGGAGTCCGTTGCCGCAAGGAGATGGTCAGAAATTGTCGGTCAGATTACAATCAAACAGTCGATTTTTTAAGTCCTATAATGCCTCATTTACTGAGCCTTGGTTAGGTGGGAACAAGCAACGATCATTTACCATAGGTGGTGTTCAGACGGCTTTTGACTATTCTCTCCAAAACGCTGGAAAACTCAAAATTACACGTGGTTTTATAGGTCTAGGATCCCAACTTAAGTGGCCTGATGATTACTTCTCCTCTAACACAACCATCAATATTGAACAGATCAATCTTGACAACTTTAGATCAGGAGGATTTTCTATTTCTAAAGGAAAATTCAATAACTTCAGTATCAAACAAACTTTTACACGTAGTAGCGTGAGTGATCCCTTATACCCTCGCAGAGGTTCACGTTTGACCCTCGCCATGCAAGCTACTGTTCCTTATTCATTGTTCAGAAAAAAAGACGACCCATACGCACCAACAGCAACTGAAATACAAGAGATCAAACAAGAATTAATAGATCTTGGAGGACCGGGTAATCCACCGACAGCCTTACTTATACAAACTAAAATAGACGAATTAGTAGAATCAAAGAAGTTTGGCTGGCTTGAATACCACAAATGGAAATTTACTGGCGAATGGTACTTCAATATTTGGAATAAGTTAGTAGCTGCTACCAATGTTAAGGTAGGTATCCTAGGTGCATATGATAAGGATTTAGGTATATCTCCGTTCGAACGTTTTGAGCTAGGCGGCGATGGTGTCAATAATCAAAACGTAGGTTTACAAGGCAAAGAGATCATATCACTGCGAGGATATGCAACCACCGATATTACAGGTAATGGAGAAAGAAATAATTCAGCTAGTTTTGAAGGTGCTCCTATTTTCAACAAATTTACCTTTGAGTTCCGCTATCCACTATCTTTAAATCCCAACAGTACAATCTTTATTACCAGTTTTGTACAAGGTGGTAACGCATATCGTTCATTCAATGACTACAACCCGTTTGAACTTAAGAGATCAGCTGGATTTGGCGCGCGTGTTTTCTTACCGATGTTCGGATTATTAGGATTTGACTATGGTTGGGGATTTGATAAGGTTGTTAACGATGGCAATTTCGCACGTTTCAATATCGTTTTGGGTTTTGAACCTGAATAAAACAAGTTTAGTTAGATGATTTGGAGTCAACCAGCTCATTTGCAGCCCGTTAAATTATCGTTAAGTATCCTATTTTTTGAATTTTTAAGATCTTTAAACAGTTATAAAATCAACATATTTTTTTATCAATCAATTTTAAAATGAAAAACATATTTTTTATTCTATTGACCGTTTTGAGTACACAAATATTTGCGCAAAAATTTGGTCACCTTAATACGCAGGACTTATTGACCAACATGACAGAGTTAAAGCTCGCTGATAGTCAATTGCAAGCCATTCAAGCAGATCTACAATCTAAAGGAGAGCAAATGGTTATTAAGTTTGAAGCAGACTACAAAGCCTACGTTGCCGAAGCAGAAAGCGGAACGTTGTCAAAAGTAGTAATGCAACAAAAAGAAGAAGTTTTGACATCAAAGCGTTCAGAAATAGAGCAATTTGAAGCCAAAATGCAATCAGATTTACTTAAGAAGAAAGAAGAAGTTTATAAGCCTATTTTGGATAAGGTAAAAATGGAGATCGAAAAATTGGGTAAAGAAGGCGGGTATACTATGATTTTTGATACTGCTGTCGGTATGATTTTGCACAGCAATGCTTCAGAAGATTTGATGCCTATCATCAAAGCTAAGTTAGGGA
>JANMMV010000153.1:0-3481 GCA_031373565.1 Saprospiraceae bacterium | reverse complement strand
ACTGGTTATCAGTTTGCATGGGATATTCGTTACGGTGGACAAGATGGTAAACTTGGAAATAAGGATTTTAGATTGATAGATCTTGCTACCAACTCTCTAGGTATTGACTGGAAAGATGAAGCTTCCGTTGATGACATCGTCATTGGTGGAACAGACAAAATAATGTTACCGAAAGATTCTACGATTAAAGTAAGGATTACTGCAAAAGACGTATTACATAATTTTTACTTACCTCATTTCCGTGTAAAAATGGATGCAGTGCCTGGGTTGCCTACATCATTTATTTTCACACCTGTTAAGACAACGCAAGAGTTTAGAGAGCAGTTGAGACAGTTTCCGGAATGGAGAGTTCCTGCGGATCCAAATGAACCAAACGGCAAGCAAAAATGGGAAGTATTTGAGTATGAATTAGCATGTGCTGAGTTATGCGGTAAAGGGCACTATTCCATGAGAAGAGTGGTTGAGGTAGTATCTCGTGAAGAATTCGATACATGGTTAGCAGGTCAGAATCCATTCTACGCAACCAATATTAGAAATACAGATAAAGATCCATACAAAGGCAAAAAATTGTTTGATTATGAGATAAAAACTCGATCACGAGAATTGAAGTCAGATATCGAAAAATATACAAAAGATACAACAGGTCAAGTTTCTAGCAACATTTCTTTGAAACATGTGTTTTTCGATTCTGGATCTGATAAACTATCTACGTTGTCAAAATACGAACTAGAAAATCTTACTACAATTTTGAAAGCCAATTCCAAGCTTAGAATTGAGTTGGGTGGTCACACAGACAATACTGGCGACGCAGCTGCAAACCTGGACTTGTCTTCAAGAAGAGCGTCAAGTGTAAAAGCATTTTTGATTTCTTTAGGGGCAGACGGGTCTAGAATTTCGTCGAAGGGATATGGTCAATCAGCTCCAATAGAAAGCAACGACAAACCTGAAGGACAGGAGAAGAACAGAAGAACTGAATTAAAAATTATTTCAAAATAAAAATTGAGGCAAAATGTCTAATCTAGCAGTTACTGAAACAGATTTACTGATCAAAGAACAAGGGTTCGACGATCACTTCCATGAGCACCATCATGGAGATAAATACCAAACAAGTTTTATTTTTCATTATGTCTTCTCAATGGATCATAAGATCATCGCTCGTCAGTTTTTAATAACGGGTATGATTTGGGCTATCATAGGAGCAGCAATGTCAGTTGTATTTAGATTGCAATTGGGATTTCCAGAAGAGAGTTTAACATGGATTAAACCATTTTTAGGTAAGTGGATTGTTGTCGATGCTACAACGGGTATCGGTAAATTAGCACCTGAATTTTATTATGCGCTTGTTACCATGCACGGTACAATACTAGTATTCTTTGTACTAACCGCGGGTCTGAGTGGAACTTTTAGTAATTTATTGATACCTTTCCAACTGGGAGCTAGGGATATGGCTTCGCCATTCTTAAATATGCTTTCATATTGGTTCTTCTTCTTGGCGGGTATTATTATGTTTTACTCATTATTCTTGAGCACAGGACCATTCTAGGTGGTTGGGTAGCCTATCCCCCTCTAAGTGCGTTGCCGCAAGCATCGTCGGGATCGGGCACAGGTATGACATTGTGGTTGGTTAGTTTGACATTCTTTGTAGTTTCAGTACTATTAGGAGGTATTAATTATGTAACAACTGTGCTGAACTTGCGTACAAAAGGTATGACGATGTGGAGAATGCCATTAACAATTTGGGCATTTTTTACAACAGCTATATTAGGTATATTATCATTCCCAGTTTTAGCTTCTGGATTCTTTATGTTGATTTTTGATAGAAGCTTAGGAACAAGTTTTTTCTTGAGTGACATTTTCATTGCAGGGCAGGCGTTGGATAGAGTAGGAGGTAGTCCTATATTATTTCAGCATTTGTTCTGGTTCTTGGGTCACCCTGAAGTATATATAATCATATTGCCAGCGATGGGTCTTGTATCTGAAGTTTTAGCTGTTCACGCTCGTAAGCCTATCTTTGGATACAGAGCGATGGTTTATTCTATATTAGCGATTGGTTTCTTATCATTTATCGTATGGGCTCACCACATGTTTATGTCAGGTGTGAATCCATTCATATCAAATTTCTTCGTGGTCTTTACGTTAATTATCGCTGTACCTTCAGCGGTGAAAGTATTTAACTGGATTACGACGTTATATGGAGGTAGCATAAGATTAAATACGCCAATGTTATTTTGTATTGGATTTGTATCTATGTTTATCTCAGGTGGATTGACAGGCATATTCTTGGGTAATTCAGCGATTGATATCCAACAGCATGATACTTATTTCGTAGTTGCGCATTTCCATATTGTAATGGGAGTTGCTGCGTTCTTTGGGATGTTTGCAGGTATCTACCATTGGTTCCCAAGAATGTATGGAAGATTTATGAATGAAACCCTTGGTAAAATTCACTTCTGGGGTACTATTATTTCAGCATATGCAATATTCTGGCCAATGCACTACATGGGTATGGCTGGTGTTCCTAGAAGATATTATTCTTTTGATACATTCGAAGCGTTTAAGCATTTTACTGATATGAATAAATTTATCACAGTATTTGCCATCGTTTCATTCATGTTTCAATTGGTATTTGTGATCAATTTCTTCCACAGCATTTGGTACGGTCGTAAAATGAAAGTAAAGAATCCTTGGGGAGCCACAACACTTGAATGGACAGCTCCTATCGAGCCTGTACACGGTAACTGGCCAGGTAACTTGCCAGTGGTTCACAGATGGGCGTACGATTATAACAAAGATGAGAGAGAATTTGTACAGCAGCATATTCCTTTGAAAGAAGGAGAAGTAGGAGATCATTAATTTAACTAAAGCTGAAATAGCTAAAAGAGAATTTTGAACAAAAATAATACATATACAATAGCAACAAGCGGAGTTGAAACATCGGCGGCAGTATCAAAGTTGGCTGACTATGTGATGCTTACGAAATTGAAGCTAAATTTGATTGTGGTGGTATCTTCTTTGCTGGCATATTTGATTGTCAGTAATGGTCAGGGTTCACTGAAGGATCTATTATTTTTGGCTATTGGTGGCTTTCTGGTGGTGAGTGCAGCAAATGCGCTTAATCAAGTTTTAGAAAAAGACTATGATTTATTGATGGTCAGAACCGCAAATAGACCCTTGGCAACTGGTAGGATGAAACCTTCTGAAGCAGTCATGTTTGCAGGTATATCCTGCTTGGTCGGTATTTCTATCCTAGCAATGTTCAATCCATTAACCGCTTTTTTAGGAATGGTGTCGATGGTGATTTATTCTTTTGTCTATACGCCATTGAAGAGATATAGTACTCTTTCGGTTGCAGTGGGAGCAGTACCAGGGGCATTACCCGTACTAATCGGTGCGACGGCTTTTGATGGTCGTTTGACAGTGTTGGCGGTAAGTCTATTTATCATCCAATTTTTGTGGCAGTTTCCGCATTTTTGGGCTATTG
>JANMMV010000150.1:0-7670 GCA_031373565.1 Saprospiraceae bacterium | reverse complement strand
CAGTAATAACTTCCCAAAAAGATAAAAAACCAAAGTGTATACAGCATTGCAACCAATTAACTTGGGGTTCATGGAAAGAAATGAAAACATATATGATGGGGAACTTAAACAAACTGAATTTGACGAATGCAAAAACACATGAAGAAGCATTGATGGTTTTAAGAAAATATAAATAATCATAACATGTGATAAAATGTAAGACTTGCTAACACTGGCGTCCTACATTTTTCACCGATACGTTTCAAGTATCTGACGAGTCTTTTCAAGTACCTCACAAGCTAAGGGGCTAACATCGCGGTGATTTTTAGCAAATGTCCCGTGGTTTTAAGCAAACCTCCCGTGGTTTTAAGCAAACCTTCGGTGATTTCAAGCAAACCTTCGGTGGTTTTAAGCAAACCTTGAGTCTATCGAGTCTATCCAGAATTTTGTGTTTAGCATTTTAAGCTCAGACTGAAATACTTTTATGCTACCTTAGCCATGGAGAATCAGCATGCATAAGATAGATATTACACTGTGATGGTGCATCCTCAAAAATCGTATTCAGCACTCTTTTCCTTGAGTAGACGTTCTGCGCGCATGTAGTCGGGCATAATCTTGGCTACTATCCGCCAGAATCTATCGGAGTGATTCATCTCGACTAGGTGGGCTAGCTCATGGATCACGACATAATCGATGACGTCATCAGGGGCAAAAAACAAGCGAACAGAAAAATTTAGGTTAGATCCCGTAGAACAGCTTCCCCAGTTGGATTTATTGTATTTAAGCTTGATACTATTGATCGGCTTCTGAAAATGCAGATCGTTGTAGTACTTTACACGTTCATTGATCAACTTCTGAAAGTATCGTTGACAAAATTTTATCAAGAGTTTTTTGATCAGCTTCTGTTGGTCATAGTTTTCTGTTCCCGGTATTGAAATCCTTAACTTGCCTTCTCCCAAGTACTTTATCGACCCGTTGTCGCTGCTGGTTTTGATGATATGAAGGTTGAAGTTAGATTGACCTATCGTGAAGGAATCGCCATCGTGATATACCTTGAGTTTAGTATATTTTTCTAAAACATGTGGCTTGGACTTTTTGAGTCCTTTGATCCAAGTGACAGCCCAATCCAGGTGTTTTTGAACATCCGAACCTAACAACCACGTCTTAGGCACTCGTAGGATTACATGTTCACTACCAAGCGATACTCTAGCGCCAGCTCGACGCTCTTCTATAATTTTGAAAGGAATCTTGTGTCCGTCGATATCGACAAGATACTGATTAGCCATGTTTTTGTTCCCATGCTTTCATCACATCGACAAGCACTTGCACACCTTCTATGTCCATTGCATTATATATAGATGCTCTAAAACCACCTACGGATCTGTGTCCTTCAAGACCTATACATCCAGCTGCTTTGGCATCAGCCAAAAATGCCTTCTCTTGCTCACTGTCATGGAGTAAGAAATTGACATTCATATGTGATCGATCTTCAGGTGCATTAGGCGTATAAAAATGACTATTTCTCTCGATCTCACCATACAGTAATGCAGCTTTGGCATTATTACGGACTTCCATGGCGGCTACTCCACCGTGATTTTTGATCCAACGTAGGGTCAACATGGACGCGTACACTGCAAATACGGGCGGGGTATTGTACATGCTCACACTATCGATGTGATTGAGATAGTTTGTCATGGCTGGTAGTTTACGGCTGATTTTGCCTAAAACTGCTTTCTTTACGATCACAAGCGTTGTCCCGGCTGGTCCCATGTTCTTTTGTGCACCTGCGTAGATGAGATCAAAGCGGTTTATATCGATCTCTCTGCTAAATATATCTGATGACATGTCGCAGACAAATGGTACTGATGTCTCTGGCCAAGTATGATATTGCGTACCGTAGATGGTATTATTACTAGTAAGGTGTAGATATTTATAATCCGCTGAGACTTCGTATCCTTTAGGTATGTAGGTATAATTTTTCTCCTTGGATGAAGCGATGACGTCAATTTGTCCATAAAGATGTCCATCTTTGATCGCTTTGCTTGCCCAAGTGCCCGTATCTGTGTAGGCTGCTTTCTCATTACTATCTAGCAAATTCATAGGTGCCATGTAGAATTGCGTACTTGCGCCACCAGCTAAGAACAAAACTTCATATTCATCTCCGACGTGTAGGAGCTCTCTGACAAGAGCGATAGCTTCATCCATGACGGCTACTACTTCTTTAGATCTATGGGAGACTTCAAGGATTGAAAATCCAGTACCTTCAAAGTCCAATACTGCTTTTGCTGATTGTTCGATTACTTCTCTAGGTAAGATGGCTGGGCCGGCGTAAAAATTATACTTTTTCATAGATTCTATATTATGAATGGCAAAGGTCGTAAAATTCTTCTCAAATAAATACAATTTTTACCAATTAAAAGTTTATAAAATGGAATGAAATTTCTAGATTTCCAAAGAAAGTTTGGTTTGATCAATTTTTTAAGTTGGAATCCGGTTCGATTTACTACTAAACTTCCTGATACCTGCTATTCAAAGTACTGGTATAACAGAAAAGTTGATGTTTACAGTTCAGTCATGTGCGATATTTACTATCATTGATGTAGAAGTGACATTAGTATGAAATGCAAGATTTATTTAGAGCCTCTAGCAAAATCTTGTCTCAAATTGGCCCTAATCGGAATAATTATTATATATTTGTTTTTTATTAACTTTTGCCATATTATTTGTTATCTAGTCATCATATCTCATTAGTTTTAAGCTTGAATTGACGAGAACAACTATAAACTTTCCTTGTATGCTCTAAAGAATGCAAGTATGAAAAAATGCTTATTATCTTACGTCGGCTTTGCCTGTATCATGTTCTGTTATCATACAGTTGATGCTCAGTTTTCTATGGCAAGAGCGTTGCCAGGTTGCATCGTTCCCATCAACATAACTGGTCAATCATGTGATGCTGATCCTTCTACCTTTTTAGTCAATGTTGCAAACGAACTAGTAGTGAATAACATAGCTGGCAATACGTGCTGTATGGGGCCTACTTTAGGTGGTGACCACAATTCTTTTTTTGAATTTCCAGTTTTGACTATCTCTGATTTTATGGATGTGATGATTTCATTTAGTTATACATCTACTGATGTTATTTACGAAGATGGATCGGCTACTCCTCTTACTATCTGCCAAAACTTACCGATTGACAATGCCCACGATCAAATAAGATTTACTTATAGCTTGAATGGTGGACCCGAAATCAATAGTCTCTATGTTCATGGCATCAATCAAGCCGCTTTTACAGGCATATGGCTAGCAGGACCATTGAATGCGAACACACTCCGAATTCGCGTATACGTATCCAATAATGATATTGACGAAACCTTTATCTTTAAGAATCTAGTCATTACAGGTACACCGAAGGTAAGCGCTGGACCAGATGATTTTGTCTGCCCTGACGAAATAGCCGATTTAGAAGGTACACAACTAGGTACTTGGTCCGGAGGCTTAGGAACTATTACTGATCCAAATGTAGCCGCAACCACTTATACTATGTTACCCGCTGAGTACGGGACTGTCATCCCTATGACCTATACGGGGCGACCTGCTATCTTGGGCTGTCCTTCACCTATTGATATGATGAATATTAATGTGATTGCCTATCAAAATCCAGCTTTTATATTTCCTGATTTTTGCGCCGGTGACCCAAATGGTCCCACAAGTGTTAGTTCGCCCGGCGGTGTTTTTAGTTTTGCAGCGCCACCAGCAGACGGGGCAAGTATTAAACCGGAGACAGGCCTGATCACTGGAGCCACAGGTGGCATGAACTATTTTGTACAATATACTACTCCTGGTCCATGTCAGCAGATAAGTGTAGCCATTGTTCAATCTAAAATATACAACGATCCTAGCTTTGACTTTGATGATTTTTGTCTGGGTGAAGGAAATACGCCCACCAATATTGCCACTTCGGGCGGTATATTTGGTTTTATGCCAGATTTAGGTGACGGAGCTACCATAGACCCATTGACTGGCATTATTTCAAATGCAGTAACGGGCAATACTTATTTTGTCCAATATAGTTTCACTGGTGATTGTCCGACTGATGAGATCCAAGAAGTTTACGTCGAAGATCTGTACGTCCCGACTTTGCCAAGCATAGGCCCTTTTTGTTTATTAGATCCTGGCAATACGGCATTGCCAACCTTAGTAGATGGTATCGTGGGCAATTGGTTTGGGCCATTTGTTGGATCGAATGAATTCTTAACAGGCAGTTCTATGCCCGGTACGTATGAAATATTTTTTGAACCTGAAATAGGTCAATGTGCAGCCGTCGTATCTACACTAGTAACTGTACTCAGTCCACCTAGAGCTAGCATGGGATCTGATTTATTGATATGCCCTGGTGAATGTGAAGAAATGACATTTGATTTCATCCCAGCTTCAGGGGATTATAGGATAAGTATTAAATTTTTAAAAGATTTTTTTAATCAAGTTGACACTACTATCATTGTTAGCGGAGTAAGTAATACCGAAGGGCTGATGATTTGTTATGAGGATGTATCGAGCATTATGCTTGATGAAGCAAATTTGACATTGACCTTGCCACAAAGTATCTATGAAAACATTTCCGTAGAGTTCACTCTCTTTAAGTTCGTTAGCCTTCCGACTGGTTTTTGTACATCTGGAGTGATCTCAGATCCTTCGCGGATGAATATCTTTTTCGCTCCAGAATTTCACTTTTTTGAAGAAATATTGATTGGGGAATGTGATTATGACGGCGATGGCGTTGTAACTCATAATTTGTTTTTAGAAAATGGTATGCTTTCTAGCATCAACAATGGCCCTATAACAATAGAATGGTATTATGACATGGCTTTAACTATGCCGATAATAGACATTGCTAATTTTCAATATACGGAGGGGACAATCGTCTATTTCAAAGTAATATCAGGATATGGCTGCGGAGAAGGTGTTGGCAGGGCTATCGGGCAGATTAGACCAGGTGGGATCATAGATTCATTGACTTTAATCGCCTGCGAAAATTGAAACCCCATAGATCTTCCGATCTCATTAAATAATATAAGCGGATATTTCACTGGGGCAAATGTAGCGGATAATCAATTTGATCCTGCTGGGTTAGCACCCGGTAAATATCAGATTTATTACAGAGTTTATGGTGACTGTATTATCATTCCAAATTTTTATGTTATCGTCAATCCGAATGAAGGACCAATTGATATGCCGTTTATTCCACCACTTTGCGAAGGTATCAAGTCCTTTACACTACCATCTCTAGTCAACGGATATTCGGGTACATGGTCTGGTCCTTTTGTAAGTAACGGTTCATTTTTAGCCAATCAAGCCGGTGTATTAAACTCACCACACACAATTACCTTCTCTCCTGACCCCGGCAGTAAATGTTTAGGCCCGAACACAATAGAAGTTGAAGTAATACCTAACCAAAATTTTGATTCTATACCATATCCATTGATTTGTAAAGATAGCCCCGATATAGATCTCGGCACATCTATAAGTAGTGTTGAAGGTACATGGTCTGGGCCAAAAGTGGTCGGTAACATGTTTCAACCTAATGGACCAGCAGGCATTTATAAAATAAAATTCACGCCCAAAGATGATCCGTGCTACAACCCTTTAGAGATAGAAATAGAAGTAGTTTTGCCAGTCAAGTTAGATGTTCCCAATTTTGGTTCTTTTTGTGTAGGTAGCGATACATTATTTCTTCCTACCCAATTACAATCCTACCTAGGGACGTGGTATTATGCAAATCAAGTCATCGATAAAGTGATACCTGCAAAATTTGGTTTTGGCTCCTTTGAATTGATATTTGAACCAAATTCCGATCAATGTGCCTTGCCAGTCAAAACGATCATCAAGATAGGGAGTATCTCAGCTGGATTGGATAGGAATCTTACCTTTTGTAAGAATATACCTTTGAAAATCGACCTTAGCAAAACGCTTTCATCGGGATCGACAATAAATGGTGCTTGGATAAAAGGAGGGAATGCGGTCACCAGACCTGACTCTATTAATACGTTTTCATTATCAGCAGGTTTACATCAGTATTTATATGTTATCAACGATGCGATTTGCGGCAGAGATACTTCAATATTGACTATAGACCTAATATTACCAAATGATGCTGGAACTAATGTTTCACTGCCAATCTGTGGGTTGGATCAGCAAGATATTGATCTTTTCTCGCTAGTAGGTACAACTGATATTTCCGGCATTTGGCGTGACAAAGACGGTAATACACTACCTACGAGCACCGTCAATGTAATTAATCTCAATTCAGGAGCTAATCTATATTCTTATTATCTACCATTTAACGGTTGCATCGCTGATAGCGCCATTGTCAATATTCAGAAGGTTGCCTTTAATCCAGCAGGGGATGACGTAAATACGACCATATGCCTGGGTAAGACCATTGATTTGATGCAACTTATTGCTCAAGATTATACAGGAGGTATTTTTGTTAATCCTCTTTTTACCCCAGGACTGAATGGCAATATTTGGACCACTTCTGGTCTAAATGTTGATAAATATACTTTCAAGTATGTACGTACAAACACGAGTCCATGTCCTCAAGATACAGCCACGCTTATATTGAACCTAGATGATCAAGTTACTGCAGGCAATGATGTAGTTCAGCATTTATGTGATAATCAAATGATCTCGCTATTTGGGCTTTTATCGTCCGATGCATCTGCTGGCGGCAATTTTTATCAAAATGGACAACTGATTGGCAACAGTATCTTTTCGACCACAGATTCATTAGTTAAGTTACTATATATTGTAGGAGATGGGTTTGTTTGTCCCATTGATACAGCAGCCATCGAACTTACTATCGATTCGAGACCATCCATTGATTTAGAATCATTTGCTCCCTATATCTGTAAAGGAATGTGTGAGACCTTTTCGTTTTCTCATGATTTTGAATCTGGTTCAATAATATACTTTACCATTAAAACCACCGCTGGGATACAATATAAACACACAATCATTGCCGACGGGTCAAGTTCAATAAAGTTTACTTTATGCAGTAATGATGCGCTGCCCTTCACATTTTTTAATCTTCCCTCAGGTCAAAAATATGTTATTGTTTTGGACAGCATAAATATTCCTACCAAAAGTTGTCAATATGTTTTTGGAGAGCTCGCCAGTTTTGAAATCAATAATATACCGAGTAAAAATATCAATCCTCAATTATGTGTAGGACAGACTTTTGTTTATAATAATAATACATATGATTTTAGCAAGCCTTCTGGTATTGAAGTAATTGAAAATCCTAATGGTTGTGATAGTTTGATTAATATTGCTTTGACTTTTTATCCGCCTTCAGTCCCTCATGATATCATAACGACTACTTGCAATCAAAACTATTCCATAATCGTTGGAACTACTGCTTTCAACAAATCTAACCCCAAAGGCAGCGTCTTCTTATCAACCACTAAAGGTTGTGACAGTATTGTAAATGTTGATTTATCATTTGCTGATTTTACGGTACAAGATGTAAAAATATCAAGTTGTGACTTGAACTTTAAGCTAACGATAGGCCCGAAAACCTTTGATATTATCAATCCTAAAGGAACTCATACTTTTAGCAATGGATCGGTTTTTGGTTGTGATAGCATCGTCAATGTTGATATAGCATTTCTTAATTCGCCTGTTTTTAATTT
>JANMMV010000144.1:0-1751 GCA_031373565.1 Saprospiraceae bacterium | reverse complement strand
GAGCCACCGATATCCCAGATCCATGTTGCAATACCGCCGTTTTTGGAAGTGGATTGATCTTTATATTTTACCAGTGCTGGTGCGCATGTATTTTGAATTTCTACACCGAAACTGGCAATAGGATCTGCGTAAACGTTGATTATTTTTTCTTTGCAGATGGTTGATGTAGCCCCGGACGAAGTTTTGATCGTAAGACAAATGGTATACTGACCTGGGTTGGTAAAAATGATGCCTGGATTTTGTTTGGTAGATGTAAGTCCACCTAAATCCCAGCGCCAATCTACGATAGAGCCGGCAGATGATGTAGATTGGTCAGTAAAATTGACTGGAAGAGAGCCACAACCTTCGGATTTATCAAAATTGAAATTAGCTGATACTTGCGCATGAGAGGACCAGCCTAACAGTAGGACGATAAAAGTAAAAAAATGATATAATCTAGCTTGCATTTTGAGTCTTACAATTAAATAGGAAGCGTGCAATAAGGTACCCATAAATTAAGTAACAAAATTAGGCCAAATAGATGATTATCAGGCAGATAAATATACAATTTGAGATTAATACACAAAAATGGTTACATACCCTTAAGGGAATATCCAGATAGTCTGGGTGGATTTGGAAGATGTAGTTTAATAAATGAGTAGAGTGACTGTCTACACTACAGAATGGCAGTAGATTGTTTCGATTGTTCACGATTGCTCTCTGACCGGGCACCCTCCTGACATTGAACTAAATTTGGTTCATGATGATCTTCCATTCAATCAATCTCACATGACAAGATTCAATCGAGTACTAGAAAACCAATCGTGGGTTTTGGTATAAAATGAAAAGGCGTCTGAGATAACTCAAACGCCTTTTTTGCTTCAGTATGTTAAGCGTTTACTTTATTATAAAAACTTGATTTTCACACGGATTACCTGTGTTTCTGTTTGAAGAGCACAATTCTTTTGCTCTTGAACCTGGCATTGTATAGGCATTGACTTGTGGATTTCTATAATCTGATGATTTGGTAATATATAAACCACCATCCACGGCATGTAATGTTTTTGAACCATTAGGTAAATTGTCCATTGTCCATTTCTGTCGAAGTGAATTAGAAGTTGGTTCCGTCTGCACAGTGATACTATTGTCAGTATCGAATTCGGAAGCCGTCAGTATCCTTCTATTTGCGTCTTTGATGACATAAATGATATTATTTCCATCTCGCGTAGAAGTAAACTTCCATTTATAATTAACAGTGGTAAAAGATACTAAACCATTGTTATCGGCATTAAGAAACATTTTACCTTGTTTAATTGCATATGTGCCGTCTGCAAGGTTTTGCCCATAATGCATTGTTGAGATTCCTAGTATAAATGTTACCACTATGATGAATTTGTTTTTCATTTTTTTTAATTTTATAGATCATTATTTATGTTAATTCTTCTCTAAGTTGTCGATTCTTTTGATCAGGGCATCGATTGTCTTGCTTTGTGCTTCGATGATAGCCTGCTGTTCCTGTATGGCTTTAGTGAGGACTGGGATGAGTTCGGTATAAGTAACGCTTAACATTTCCTTGTTTTCATCTCCATGAACAACACTAGGAATTACTTTCTTTAAGTCCTGGGCTAAATATCCTAACTGCTGACCATTATTCTTATCATCTATCAATGTATATGATACAGGCTTTATTTTCATGATTTCACCGGCGGCAACATTGGCGCCGAGCTGGCTTCCAAAGCACCCAACGACGGTTACACGATTTTCTACAACAC
>JANMMV010000118.1:0-8484 GCA_031373565.1 Saprospiraceae bacterium | reverse complement strand
ACATCCTGAAAATAACGATAACCACCACCTAGTTTCCATGTATCTGCTAATTTTATTGATCCATCTACACTTCCACTGAAAGCCGAAAAATCACCCCCGATTTGACCTTTGCCTACAAAAGTCTGCATGTTTGTAGCGACTCGAGTTCCGCATGAGTTACCAGCTAATGCTGGATTGAGTTGCAAAGGGGAGAGATTGTAATTATTAAGGACTAAATCTTGTGTTTTGGCTGTAAAAGCACTTCCGATAATAAGAAGAAATAGAATTTTAATTTTCATAGACATTGGATTTGCTAAGTTAAAACGAAGAGTTGGATCGATAAATTGTCTTTTATTATATACTGTATAATTTCAAAACGAACTAAACGTGACATTTGTGAAACCCAAAACTAGTAAAATTTCAGGACTATTTAAAGCGTTACGATATTATCGCAATGTTGAAGATCAAAAGTATCGTTGGATGCGATGACGATGCATCGACCTTTTCCATACTTAATAAGCATGTCACTAAACCACGCTTTCGCCCTTTGATCTAAAAAGGATGTAGGCTCATCCAACAATAGAAAAGGAGTGTCGCTGACAAATGCTAAAGCTAGTTGGATTTTTTGTTTCATCCCAGAAGAAAAGTGACTGATATACTTATCTTTAGTATTCGGCATATCAAGGATTGCTGCGAAGGATTGATAAGAGTCAACGCCGCGGATTTTTTTGAATGATGAATGAAATGCAAACATCTCTGGCATAGAATATTCTTGGATCAAATCAGTGTAAGGCGCCACGAGTGAAACTTGTTTGTAAATCTCGCCAACTGAAATCGGTAAATCATTACTAATAAATGAAATATCTCCTTCAGATGGAGACAAGAATCCACTTAGCATGCGAACCAAAGTAGATTTTCCAGATCCATTAGCTCCAGCTAAACCATGTATTTGTGAATCATCCATTTCTAAATTGACACCTTGGACTACCCACTGATATCCATAGCGCTTTGATACATTACGAAGAACGATCTTATTCTTCACTTCCGTATCCTTTCATCAGTCCGCGATCAGCAGCCTTAACAAAACTAAGGATTGCCTCTCGTTCTGGTGTATGTGGTAATGTTGATTCTATCGTATCTATCGAGTGTTGAACATTTTTTCCAGTAACGAAAAGAATACGATATATATCATGTATCCTTGAGATCTGTTCATCATTAAATCCTCGTCTGCTTAGCCCTATCGCATTAACACCGACATAAGAAAGTGGCTCGCGAGATGCTTTAACATAAGGCGGAACATCTTTACGAACCAATGATCCGCCACCGATCATCGCATGACTGCCTATCTTGACAAACTGGTGCACAGCTGACATGCCACCTAAGATCACAAAGTCTGCTATCTCCACATGCCCTGCAAGATTGACGCTATTCGCGATGATACAATTGTTGCCGATTATACAATCGTGTGCAACATGAACATAAGCCATAATCAGATTGTAACTCCCTATGCGCGTGGTCATAGACGCTTCAGTTCCTCGATTGAGCGTGGCGCATTCTCTGATGATAACATGATTGCCTATCTCAAGGAGTGATTTCTCACCATGATATTTCAAATCTTGCGGTATAGCGCCTACCACAGCACCAGGGAAAACTTGACAATTATGTCCCATGCGAGTTCCCGACATAATAGTTGCTTGGGGTCCTACCCAACTATCGTCACCAATCTCTACATCATCAGCGATGTAAGCAAATGGTTCAACAGTGACATTGTTTCCTAGCTTAGCGCCAGGATGAATATATGCTAGATTACTGATCATTTGAACGTTTTACGATTTGAGCAGTTAGCTCTCCTTCAGACACTAATTTGTCTCCTACATAAGCATGTGCTTGCATTTGGACAATACCTCGACGAATTGGCACCATCAATTCCATTTTTAATATTAATGTATCTCCAGGAAGTACCTTCGCCTTAAATTTCACATTGTCCATCTTGAGAAAATAAGTGTCCCATCCCCCTTTATCTTCAACGGTCGTAAGGGCTAAAATACCACCCGTTTGCGCCAGAGCTTCCATCTGTAATACACCAGGAAAGATCGGATTGCCCGGAAAATGACCTTCAAAATAGGATTCATTGGATGTAATATTCTTAACTCCCACAATATGGGTACTTGATATATCGATGATCTTGTCTACCAGTAAGAATGGGAATCTGTGTGGCAAGTAAGATTTGATATCTTCAAGTGTCATGACAGGCGGGACATTAGGATTGTAAATCGGCCTGCCTTGACTTTTCTTGTACTCTAAATACTTTGCTTTGAGATGTTTTGCAAGCGCTATATTACCAGTATGGCCTGGTTTTGAAGCGATTATTTTAGCATGTATATCTCTACCTACGAGTGCTAGGTCACCTACCATGTCAAGTATTTTGTGGCGAGCGGGTTCGTTTTTAAAAAACAACTTGTTATGGTTGAGAATACCATCTGAGCTAATAGAAACGTCGGGCTTATTAAGCTTAAGACGAAGCCGTTGAAGATCTTCTGCACTCAAAACGGTATCTGCGACTACGACCGCATTGTCTAAATCTCCACCTTTGATTAATCCTGCATCAAATAATTTTTCGACTTCTGACAAGAAAACAAAGGTACGACAGGACGCAATTTGGGATTCAAACTCATCCAGTGAAGGCATCTTTGCCACCATATCACCCAAGCTGTCTTCAGTAAAACTTAGCAAGACAGTGATATCTAGGTGATCACTGGGCAATAAAGTATAACTCGATCCAGAAATTTCATCGACAAATTCGAATGGTTCTGTGACGATGAAAGCTTCTTTTGTTGACTGGATGTCTGTCCGATGGAGTTTAAGTGCATTATAAAAAACGGTAGCACTTCCATCTAATATAGGAATCTCTGGTCCAAAAACATCTATCACGATATCTTCGATATGCAATGCATGTATTGCGGCCATTAGATGTTCAACAGTTGAAACTGATATATCCCCTTGGGTGATCGTAGTCCCGCGTTGGGTTTGTGTCACATGGTTTGCATCTGCCGGTATGAAACTTTCGCTCGAGATATCTGCTCGACGAAATCTTATACCACTTCCTTCATCAGCTGCGGTTATAGATACACGAGCTTCAAGTCCAGAATGAAGACCGATTCCTTGGAAAATGACAGGTTGATTTAATGTATATTTTGGCTTCATCGCAGTATTAAAAAGGGCTTATAATGTATAAACAATGTACTACAGTTTTATTTAGTTAGATTTGAGTATTTCAACTTCCTTTTTCAAGTCATTCAATTGCTTAACAAGATCTGGCAATTTTCTGAATTGTGCATATGATCTAAGATAATTTTGATAATCAATGGCAGGCGTACCATAACATTTAGTATTTTCCTCCTTTATCGAAGAAGCTATTCCTGATTGAGCTTGGATCATTGTTCCATTGGCGATAGTGATATGTCCTACGATCCCCACTTGCCCACCTATCATACAATTATCACCAATCTTTGTACTTCCTGCTATCCCAGTTTGGGCAGCAATTACCGTATTTTCGCCAATAGATACATTATGGGCAATTTGAATAAGATTATCCAACTTAGCTCCCTTTCCTATGACCGTAGATCCCATTGTGGCTCGATCGATGACCGTATTGGCACCGATCTCAACATCATCATGGATGATAACATTGCCTACTTGCGCTATTTTTTGGTATTCACCATTACTATCTGGCGCAAAACCAAAACCATCACTACCTATGATAGCATTTGCGTGAATCGTCACCCGAGAACCTACTATACATTGGTGATAAATCTTGACACCAGGATAAATGATCACATTATCACCGATTTGGGCATTATCGCCTACAAATACTTGACCATAAATGCGGCAATTTTTGCCTATGCGGACACCTTTACGGATGATTACATGATCATCGATATAAGAATGTTCGCCTATTTCCACATTGGAATCAATAGCCGCATTTGAAGAAATCTGAGCGGGCAATGAGATACCTTCAGAAAAATTGGCCATCAAACTAGCCAAAGCAACATAGACATTTTCAACAGCAATCAAGGTGGTGCTTACCTGATTTTCGGGTACAAAATCATTGCCAACCAATACAATACTGGCTTTTGTCTCGTAAATGTAAGAAGCATATTTAGGATTGGACAAAAAAGATATTTTGCCTATTTGACCCTCTTCGATCTTACAGGGACCATCAACGACCACATCAGGATCACCTATGACTTTGCCGTTAATTAGATTGGCTATTTGTAAAGCGGACACTTGCATGGCACAAATTTACAGTTTTCTATCTGATCAGCATTAGAATTATATAAAGATTTCAAATCCATGGACCAACTAAGCTATTTTTCTTACCTTTGCACACTATGTTTGTGATGTTATATGCTCAATATTATGGTTATTAAAGCTGTAGACTTAGTTGCTCCCGTCGATAAAAGTGATTTGCCATCGACTTATGATGAAGTGCCTATCAATTTGCATTCATCTTTGTTGTTTGAAGAATTTAAAGCAAGGTTGGCCGTAGGCAATTGCATCATAACGATGATGTCTGAACTCTCGTTTTCGTTGCCTGAACATATGCAGATAGGGGCTTTACTCAATAGAATCAAACCAAATCTATCGATCTACATCAAAGATCGTGCGATTGATATGACGGCGGATTACAGGCTGATGAAAGGTGCGACATTAAGCACTGCGCATTTGATCATAGCTGCTCAGGTAATGGATCTGCGTAATGACATCATTTTTATCAAAGATGATGACGTTGATGCCATCATTAGATGGGATAAAGATCAAGAGAGTGAAATAGCAGGCTACAAAAAATTTATTTTGCATACCAACGATTTGATTCCCCCAGTCGGTACGGGGATTGTTGCTGTGGTGGTTTCTGATGATAACAAAGATTTGCGTAAAACAGTACAATCAGATCATGACAAAATCCTAGGATCTTGCTCAAATGTCGAACGAACACTGGCAAAAATTTGTCGATCTAATGAAATCGAACATTTTGCTGCTTATTGCGAGACGGATACCAATGGTTATTATCATGCATCAGCATGTGCTCTTATAGATGGAAATTTCAAAAAAGCGAGCATCTCCCAAAGTACCTATGCCGATGTAGCCAATCAATTGTATCATCAACTAATCAATTAAAGGATCCCCATATGTACTTAGTATTTGATTGTTCAGCCATATCAAAACCCACTAATTATAAAGCACCTTTCTCAGATATACATGTTTGGCCACGTATGATCCACCTTAGCTGGATACTCATTGGAGAAGATTATAAACCGATCGAAGATTTTGATTGTCTCGTGAGTCCTGATGGATTTGAGCTTAATGAAACAATTCTCAAAAATAGTCATTTGGAGCAAGCAGACTTTGATCGCAAAGCTGTTCCGATTGAAGATATTCTAGACAAATTCAATCAAAGTGTCCAAAAAGCACAATACGTGTTCTCGCACAACCTAAATTTTAATGAAAATATCGTCGGCGCAGAGTACATCCGTAATGTAAAAAATGTAGAGCTATTCAAAAAAGAACGTTTTTGCCTGATGCACGAAGGAACTTACTACTGTAAAATACCTGCTCGCGGTGGCGGATACAAATGGCCGACACTCAATGAATTGCACGGGGCTTGCTTCAAGCAAGGATATACGCCTAGCAACAACGCGCGTGCCGATGTGATCGCAGCCACAAGGTGCTTTATCAAACTTATGAAAACGGGTGCATTTGAAGATTTGTTTGAAGAGTGAGGACTACAGCATGAGCTTCTGCGCTAATCTATCTTGATTACTTTATGACTAGAAGTAATACCAAGATTATTGGACAGACTAATGATATACATACCTGAATCTAGGTCTGATAGATCGATTTCATTTGTATTTGCCTTGCTCATGACCAATGATCCTAGCTGATTGAAAACTTGGATCTTCTCCACGGATTCTGAGATTCGAATGATACCAGAAGTGGGGTTGGGACCTATCTACACCGTTGCCTCACCTATCTCATCCACTGCACCACTCATGAGATCGATGAATTGAACTGTCGCACAGTTAGCTTGACCTTGATCGATGCAGCCATCGGCATCTGTGCGGATGAGGAGTGGGTCCCATTTGTTATTGTTGGTCACAAAACCACAGGCCATGATATCTCCATTTTCTAGCTCGATGGCATCCCAAAGTGCCCCTAATTTATTAACATTCGATATATGACGTTCTACATAGACATGTTCCCATACCCTATTACCATTAATATTTATTCTCATCAACCATGGTGCATCACGGATTGGAGGCTCAACTCCTATATTTGAATAATGTCCAATTATCAATGTATCTTGATTGTCAAGTTGCTTCGATCTTAAAACCAATCTATTATGCTTATTATTATTAGAAAAATCATACTGCCAAACTGTGCTTTTTGATACTGTATCTAATAGTCTAAAAGATGGCAAACTTGAAGTATTTATTGGGTTATAATATGTGTAAAATATAGAACCGTTATTTAATACTGTCCCATACAGCCTAATATTGTTAAATAAAAGTAAGGAATCTCGAGGGCTGTACTTCCACACCAAATTGAGGTTGCGATCATATTTTTCGATTCGTCTTCTATCTCTTGGTGCAGTGATGCTATTTTCCATGATGAAGCAGGTAAGTAGGCTATCTGGACCAACGTGGGCATCCCACACAACTGAGTTATTGATGGTTGTGTCCACATAGCACATTGACAAATTCATTGACTTACTAATAGCGTATATTAGTGCTTTACCACCTTCACCAACATAGCCCAAACCACTAAAAAATAATACTTTGTTATCACTGTATAAAAAATTGATAAGACTACTAGAAATCCTATTCAATGGGTCACTATAGACATGCTCATCGATAACTTTTCCATCAAGTGTCATCCTATTAATCACACTTTTTCCTTGACCTGGATAATAATTTCCACCTACATAAATTGTATCATTAAGTGATAACAGTGTTGTAGAACCCACATCTGTGTGAATAAACTCAGTATTCCATAATGGACTTCCTAAATAGTCAAAACTTGAAACTTCACTACACTCCCACAATTCACATTTTTTTCCAGTGCTTATTATGATAGAATTTTTATGATTTATGAGGCTATAAAATGTGGCCGTCCTTTCTTTAGGATATGTTTTATAAAAATATTATATTTAGCTTCTTCATATCTATTTGACAATTACCCATTTCTGGGTTTTTATTGATTGACCATTACCATAGAGCGCGACTACATATACCCCATTGGTAAGATCAGTTTCTACATTATTTTCAATTTGGGATAAATTTGATCGATAAACTTCTTTTCCTGTCATGTTGTGTACAGTTATCATGTATTTAACATCACGATCGTAAGCAGGTGTCCTAATCGTCACAGAGCCATCGTTTGAAGGATTGGGCATGATGAAACTAGTACTTATATTATCTACTTTACTTCTAATCTGAGTATTACCCGATAAATGTGTCAAAGTAACAGGCACTTTCTGTCCAGTCAAAGTGTAATATATGGATCGAGAGAAACCAGCCAGTGGGTGCTTGCGAAGGCCAGCGGTGTACATCTCACCGCCCATTATTCTTTTACCAACTTTTGATTGAAAATATGACCTGACTTATCGACAACCTTGACAAGATATATCCCTGCGTTAATGTAGGAAAGATCAATATCCTGATCATCCACGACACCTTGCATCATTTTTTGCCCACTCATGCTATATATACTATAGATACTACGCGAGGGCGCATCGATCGTGATTTGAGTAGATGCAGGATTAGGAAAGATCGACACCGTTGCCTCACCTATCTCATCCACAGCACCACTCATGAGATCGATGATCTGAACCGTCGGACAGTTAGCTTGACCTTGGTCGATGCAGCCATCGGCATCGGTACGGATAAGGAGTGGGTCCCATTTGTTGTTATTACGAACAAAACCACAAGCCATAATATCGTCATTTTCTAATTCTATTGCATCCCATAAAACTCCTGTTTTGTCTTCTCCATTGATACCAAGTTCTACATAAGCACGCTCCCATTTTCGATTACCATTTCGGTCAATTCGCATTAGCCACGGTGAATTACTAATCCTAGGTGTTGATGCCAAAGTCGCGTACTTGCCAGTAAGTAATATATCTCCATTTTTTAACTGCTTTGATTTAAAAACCACTCTTTCATGTGAGCTAACATCAGGAAAATCATATTCCCAAGTTGTATTTTTTGTCAATGTATCTATACAACGCAAATTGGGTAATCTATCATTCCAGCCAGATTTATAATAGGTAAAAAAGATGTTGCCATTATCTAATACCGTGCCATGGATTCTGACATCATTCCCAAAAATGAGCAATGAATCTGGCGGGTTGTACTTCCATACTAGATTGAGATCGCTATCGTACTTTTCGATGCGTCTTCTGTCAAATGGAGCAAAAAATGAATTTTCAATAATGTAACAAGTAAG